>CAIXMC010000458.1 GCA_903920405.1 uncultured beta proteobacterium | reverse complement strand
TTATCTTGCCTCGCATCAAGTCTGATATGCGGGGTTGTGTCACGCCAAACAGGGCAGATGCTTCACTCTGCGTCATTCCACGGCCATGGATGACCTCAGTCAAAGCCATCATCAATTCAGAGCGTACACGCATACAAGCGGCCTGTTCCGGTGTGTCCTCCAAAGCATCCCAGACACTGTTGAATCGTTGTTTGTCGGTCATTTTGAAATCTCCTTCACCAATTCCTTGAATCGCTTACGGGCTAATTCAATATCACGTTGTGCCGTTTGCTGTGTTTTCTTTTTGAAGCAATGCAGCACATAAACAGCGTCTTCAAACTTGGCCACATACACCACCCTGAATGTGCCCGCCTCGTCCCAAATACGAAGTTCCATCACCCCTGCGCCGATGGTAGGCATCGGCTTGGCATCGTCAGGCTCCAATCCGTTCTGAACCCTGTCCAGTTGATACCCGGCTTCACGCATGGCGCTCTGAGGAAAATCTCGCAAATCAACCAGTGCTGTAGCTCTGAATTCTACTGGCTTCATAATGAAAATATATATCTTTTTGTATGTTTTGAGATAGGATTTATCCGTATCACCCTGCCACAACGCGCAATTTAGCAGGCAGTATGCTGGCATCGAACGTCACTCCAGCACGCTCAAGAATGTAGGATTCAATCTGTTCAAGAAATGGCCTCAGCGCATCAATGCTGCGCGGCCTGTAGCCTTCCGCAGTTGCCGATGGTTTGTGCCCCATGACTTGCGCAATCGCTCCGGCTGGTGCCCCAGCGGCTTCGCCAAGCAGTGAAAACGAACGGCGTAGCCCGTGAATGGTCAGCCCTTCAATGTTGGCGCTTAGCAGTGCCTTGGTGTGGCTTGAACGAGTGTCACTGATTCTGCCTTTCTTGCTGGCGCTGGCAAACACAAATTCATTGACTTTTGGCAATGTTGCCAGAAGATACGCCAAATAGGGTGTCAACGGAATGGCGCGGGTTTGTTCCACTTTGTTCGCGATGGTCAGTTTTCGCCACTGAAAATCTACATGCGCCCAAGTCAGGCCTGCCAATTCCTCACGTCGTGCGCCCGTCAGTAACATGGCGCGCAAATAAACGCTGGCGGTGCGGTTGCTTAGTTCCTCTACGCTCTTCCACCATCCAGGAAGTTGAGCGGCTTCTATCGCATCAGTCCTGTGCGTGTTGCTGGGTAGATTTTCCAGAATCGCAGGCGCTTTGCCAGCATCTCGGTCAATCAGATGGCGGTATTCAGGCCGGCCAGCGCACCAGCGCATAAAACCACGAAACATCATTAAGGCACGCGCAGCTTGGTGTTTGCCTGCCACAGCTTCACGCTCAAACCAGATTTGAAGTGCATCCTCAGTCACGTCAGCCAGTTTCAACGCCAGCAGTGGGAACAGCGGACCCGGTCGAGTTAACCCTTGTCCCCTTTTCTTTGGAACGCCGCCAGGGGTAGACATGACATCCAATGATGCACGGTATCCTGGCTTCCAGGCGTCTTTTCGCTTAGGCTTGCCCTCTTGCAAATATCGCGGCCAAATATCACCTACTGTTATGGCTTGTGCAGTCTCAGCGGCCAACTTGGCAGCTTTTTCTTCCTGTTGCTGGCGCTCAAGCACTCGCGGGTCTTGCCCTTGTTTAGTCAGTCCACGCAGGCGATGTGCTTCTGCTTTGGCCTCATCAATGGAAATGGTTGGCCACTCACCAAGTGCTTTCGTAAATAATTTGCCACTGCGTAAGCGGGTTTCAAATTGCCAGTGTTTGCCACCAGCTTGAGTGATGCGCAGACGCAAACCCTTTTTGTCAGCATCCCTAACCAATACAAACGGCATACCGTCAGGACAGGTCGCACGTGCCAATAAACCATGAGTCAATTCATGTGCAACGGTGTAGTCAATCGCGGACGTCTTACTCGGTCTGGCCATGGTGAACCTCAATTCAAATTTACAGACTTTTTACAGACTACGAATCGCATTTACAGACTTTTTACAGACTGAAAAGAAGTATTTTAGTGAATAAAAATCAACACAACAACTGATTACTTAACCAGTGCTATGTTTATAAGTTGTTGATTGTAGTTGATTCTAGCAACAAATATCAACACTAATAAATATCATATTTCTGTCATTCGTAATGAGAAGGTCGGGTGTTCGATTCATCTCTCCGTCACCATTTAATACAACAACTTAGACCAGATTAACACTCTGGGCTTTTTTGTTTCTTGCAGGTATGTAAGGGTGGATGTAAGTTGATTTTCTGAATCCAGCGCCAGCAAAGTATCCATATTGCAAGCGGAACTTATTGTTGACCATATCCTTACTTGCGCGACCCTCAATTGCAGCGTGATGTCCACCGCTCGGAAAACCGCATAGAGTCCTACCACCAACTGCGCTCCACCATCGCCCAGGTCAACGGTAAAAAGGAACTTAGGTATGCACCACTTATTATTACTCCCAAAAATCATGGCGACTTGTCAAAAAATCAATCAGTTGCGATGTGTTTTTGGAGCAACAATAAGTGGGACATCCCTTACCTGGCGTACCGACCTAGAAGTGGACATCAGCAACCAGTGTGGTCGGCTGATTGCCAATGTGGTGATCGCCTACAACTCGATGCTGCTGTCAGGGTTGCTTGGCCGGTATCTGGCAACTGGCAACTGGCAATCAAAAGGCGCTGGACTTGCTCAGGCGAATTTCACCAGCGGCGTGGCAGCATCTGCATTTCCTGAGGCACTATGCCTTCAAAGACAAGCGCAATCCGATTGATTTGGAGGCTGTTTTGGCAGGGATAGACTGGGAGTAGCTGACGATTTTTGTAACTACTCAGGTCTATCTTGCTTGACAAATCCATTATAAAACAACGTGTTATAAAATACAGAGAGTTCAAAAATGCCGAAAATAGGCGAAAATTGCGTAAATTTCGAGCACTTTCACACAGAAATCAATCGTAAGTCATTGATGTATAAGACATGAGTAGTTACCGATTTTTAAGAAATGGACAAATTCCGCTGGTTTTGGCGCACAACCCCATATAGACTTTCAGATAAATAACTTCCATTTTGACCGAAAAAATATCTTTAAGATCAGCAGGTTACTTGAGTATACTTGGAAACTATTTATCTGAAAGTCTATAGGTAGAGAACTTTCCAACATTGGCTTATTGC
>CAIXMC010000457.1 GCA_903920405.1 uncultured beta proteobacterium | reverse complement strand
GCCGAATCATATCGAGGATATGGGTTGTACAGCCAGCTTGACGACCTTGGTATGCACATTTGGTCATGTCTAATGGTCTGATACCTCAAAGACACCATCCTTGCCAGACAAACCCAGGCGATTGGCGCGGGCGGTGACGGCGGCGATAAAGTCTTTGCGGGCCTGCGGAGCGTAGGACTTGAGGGCAGCTTTGTTCATGGAATTTTTATAGGTCAAATAGGGCGCTAGGGCTTATGAGACGTGTGTCTGTTGCTATCAATTCACAAGTTATTTGTACTCATACTTGCTAACCACATCAAGCCTGCGCCCAGTCAGACAACAAAAAAAGTTGCACGCTAGGCATACACTTGAACCCTGCATCGTTGGTCAACAGTGCCGTGCAACACATGGCTTGCGCGGTGGCGGCGTGAATCGCATCGGGCAGCTTAAAACCCAGTTGAGCGCGCAAACGAGCCGCAGACACCAACACATCAGGATGAATGGGTGCGATTTCCAGCCCAGGCTGCTGTGACAAAACCGTCTGATACAACTGCACCAAGTCGTCAAGTGCCAACGCAAATGGACGCACCAAGCACTCGGCAAGGGTCAATGCACTCGTGGTTGCCTCAAAATGCCCCGACTCCATGGCAATAAAAACGTCGCGCAAAGGGGTAGCCCAAGGCTCCACGCCTTCAAGCGCATAAATAAATACGTTGGAATCAAGGTAAACGCGCTGACCCTGCAGCGCCTCGCTTAGCGTTCCCATGCGTCACGCTCCGAACGGATAAATGCATCGATGTGGGCAGCACTGTCAAAACACCCTTTTCCCTTACCAATCAATTGGGAAAGCGGCGTTGCCGTTGGGGAAAGCCGTACACGGGGTGATACCTGCACTGGCGTACCGGTCGGTGTTGTGGGTGGCACTGCATCCAGCGGCCAAAGAATGGCTTCAACACGCCGATGTTGCATATCAGCAGGCACCGCAATGAAGGCTGGTGCGCTCTCAAAAACCATACGAGCTGGGTTCATTCGGGTTCTCCTGTTGGGTTATGGCGCTGCATGGGCATCGCGGTGCTGGGGTCAATTGACTGACATTACAGTCTGGGGCATAAGCTTTGAGGTTGGCTTTGTTCATGAAATTTTTATAGGTCAAATCGGGCGCTAACCCTTATGCAGCTTGCATAAGTAGCTATAAATACAATAGTAATATGGCGTTGACCTGACAAACTTCAAACCCAGTTTTCAATGGTCAGACCATCGACGCGGATGAACTCGCGTTCATTGTTGGTCACCAGTACCCAGCCTTCTGACCTGGCGTGTGCAGCAATCCACAGGTCATTGTTGCCAATAGACTGGCCTGCTCGTTCCAGGCTGTTGCGGATTTGGCCATAGTGGTGGCCTACGGTATCCGTGAGAGGGGCCACTTGAATCAGGGTTTCAAGCTGTTGGAGTATTGCCAAAGATTTTTCGCGCATCTGGCTTTTTTCAGCGCCGTGACGCAATTCGCCCAGAGTGATGACGGACATGGCCATCGTGAGACTGCTGATCTGTAGAAACCGCGCCCGAACGGCAGGTGGGTTGTATTTGGCAATGTAGATACAGATGTTGGTGTCTAGCAGGTAGTGAATGGTCATTCAGAAAGACTCCCTGACCTGGGGCGGTGTGTCGTCACGACCCTGAGCCATGAAGTCAATGGGCAGAGTCGCAAGGGTGTCAAAAATGGCTGTGGCGTTGACAGGACGATCACGCAGCACAATGTCTTTGCCGTTTCTAAAGATTTCAACCTGATCCACGGTGAATCGAAATTCTTTGGGTAAGCGCACGGCCTGGCTGTTGCCAGACTGAAAAACGCGGGCGTATGTCATGGTGCGACTCCTTCAAATATATATTTTCAGTATATACCTACTGCCAAAAAAATTTTAGGAGATGGCCGCTAAGGATGTGGTCAGTAATAAGTTCCCCATTTGGCTCGTCAGATCTGTATTTGCGCATCTCTCGCAGGTACTCGGCCAGGTAATCCACAATCAAGCCATATTGGTTGGTGAAAAACTCCGGTCGCATTTTGGGGATTTCCCAGCCTGGAACATAAGCATGAAAGCGGTCAAAAAAGGCCGAGTCAATCATCGCCTCGGGAAACGGTGCCAGCAGGTGCGAGGTTTTCACCAAAGACTCCACACTTTGGTTGATATTGCCCACAAACACCATCGCTGCGCTTGCGTTGATGGACTCTCGACCACGGCTGAATGAGCCAGATGCCATGTAATCCTTCATGATTTGTACGCCGTCATGGTCTTTGAAGTGAATACCAGCCACCTCATCGAACGCCACCACATCCCACAAACCGACCAGCCCCACCTTGCGTGCCCCCATGTTGTAAAACAGATTGGCCACCGTGGTCTGACCGCCCGACACCAAAATGCTGTTCGGGCTGATTTCCTTGTAGATGTGGCTTTTGCCTGTGCCACGAGGCCCTAGCTCGCAAAAGTTGTAGTTGTTTTCCACCAGCGGCACCATGCGCGCCAACAGATGCCACTTGACCCGTTCCTTGAAATGGCTGGGTTCCATGCCGGTCGATCGAATCAGGGCATCCATCCATTGTTCGTCTGTGAATGACTTGCGCGCCTCAAACAAAGCCGCCATGTCCATGTTGGGCATCTGGATAGGTTTGAGGTCAGTGACTGCAAAAGGCGAACCCCTTTGGTCTTCTTCAAAATGGTATTTCAGGGTGACGATGCACCAAATGCCGCCTACCAGCAGCTTCTCAAACTGGCGAACATAAGTGTCGGAAATCTCGGCGTTTTTAACCCCCAGGTTGGACAACAGCGCCTCATACACGTCACGTTTTTCATTGAGCTTGACGGTGATTTTGTCAATGACCTTGTAGGTGCCGCTCTCACGCACCTTGGACTTGACTTTTTCGGCCTCGTCAGGGCGCACATAGTTTTCAGCCAGGATGCGTTTGACATTGACCAGACCTTTCTGAATCACGGCCTCGTCATCACTGGCGCAGTACATGCCCAGCAAATACTCCAGCACATACACCGGCACATTTGCACCTTCCTTGATCAGCTTGGTGAGGTCTTTGCGTACCACCTTGCCGGCAAAATGGGTGTTGAGCAGGGTGTCCAGGCTGACTGAAGACAAGGTGTCGGTCAGAATAGTTGTCGTATCGGTTGTCATGTCAGTTTCAGGATTTCATCAAAAATCGTTGCCAAACGCCAAGTCCACCTTGACGGGCATTCGCAGCAGTTCAATGTTGCTGATCGCATCGCGCACCACCAGGTCATAGTGCGGGTCGTGCGTACCAGCGAGCACGGTCAGCAAAATCGACCGCTTGCGCGCATCCAGCAAGTGTGATGCACTATCAAAAGTGATGGTTTGCACATCACTGATGGACTTGTCGCCGGCCTGGCTGTCGCGCAATGAAACAGTCACTGTGCGCGGCAATACCCGTTCAGACACAGCATCGGTCTGGATGAATTCAAAGCGCTGGGTGTTGGTCACCACCTTGTTGACAGAACCCAACAGACTGATGTTCACCTGTCTGGTTTTGGCAGAGTCCGCCTCGCTCACACCCACGCTCACCAGCGGTAGGACCACTTCTTGCGGCATGGCGCTGCCATGAACAAAACGTGCGCCACCGGCAAAGTGAAAGCGGCTGGCACCTTTGGGCAGCCAAAAATCCATGCTGGCTTCAGGCAGCGTGCCTGCCGTCACCGTCGTGTTGCCTGCCCAAACCTTGGGGCTGATGCCCAATGGGTGACCTAACACATAACGTTTTTTTGCCTCTCGGATGCCGTCAGGCTTGTCGTCCAGGGTCGATTTGTCTGACTCGGTCAGGGCAGATTCCTGGTACATAAAACCATGGTCAGCCGTTACCAGAACCGTAGAACCATTGAGCGAATGAATCACAAAGCCCAGCACCTGCGCCAACTCTTGCACCGTATTCTTGACCGCCTCAAACGTTTTGGTCTCAGATACCTGCTTGTCGCCCATCATGTCGATGCGGTCGTGGTAGATGTAAATCAACCGATGGTCTCGCACCCATTCGCGCCCCTTGTCTCTGCCCAATGCCATCAAATCGTCGCATTTGATGGCAATGCCGCCAAAGGCTTTCAAATGAGCATTGCGCTGCTCCAGCGTAGCGACGGCGTGACCATCGGCCAACACATCCAGATGGGCATCGTAGGCCAGGGTTTTGTGCGGTAACAGTGCAGCCATGCCCAGTGTCGTGTAGCTTGGCAATACACCCAACATCACATCGAGCGAGGCTTTCAGGCGATTTTTGCTGTTAATGTGTTGCACCAGTTCTTGCGCCACTTCAAACCGGAAAGCATCCGAAATCAGCACAAACACGCGCTTGACATTGCCGTCAAACAAGGGACGCACACGGCGTTCATAAAATTTTTGCTGGGGTGTCACATCGCTCAAACGCCAGGTGGTCAGCAAGCCCTGTGGCCCTTCCAGAACCTTGGCCCAGGCCAGGCCAATCTGTGGCACAAACCAGCCCGAATACGCATTTTCAATGGTGACACGCAGCTCATGCAGCACGGCCCAACCCATTGGCTCCACCGCATCGGCTGCCGTATGAAAATGCCGGTACAGTTGGTCAAAACGGAACAATTCATCGCGGTACAGGGCAAATGCACTGCTTGCATCTGCAAAACCAAACCCAGCCGCATGAAGAGCTTTCAGCGCAAAGAAATCTACCGCAGCGGTGAGCGCGTCATAACACGCGGCCAGGGCACGGGTGCGCTCATCGGCACTGGCCAGCAGTGCGTTAGCCCAATGACCATCGCGGCGACGTGCCATCAGTCTGCGTACCACGTCCATATTGGCACCTGCACCTGAGACGATGCGTGCCTTCAGGTCTTGCACAACCCGTAGCTCAATGTCTTCAAACGTCATACATTCCACCAATTGCTCGGCAGACTGCCCCGACAGCAGATGACCCACATTCAGTTCATCCGCCACAGCCTGCGCCAGTGCGTTGTAATCGCCAAATTGCGAAATATCCGAGCGCCAACGCCCCGCAAATACCGACGCATTCACAGCCAAAGTGCGATCCGGCAACACCAGATGCGCCAACTGACGCGGTGCATCGCCCATCAGGCTACGGCAAAAGTCCGTCACCAAAATACGCAAAAGCAAGTCACGCAGGCTGGGATGAGCCTCTGCATAACCCAGTTGTGATTGCACCAGTGACCAAAAAGCGGGCAACAGGTCATTGGCGACGATGTCCTGCCAGGCTTTTGGCTGTGCATTCAAATCGGCCACGCTATCGACCACCATACTGGCGTACAGTTTGGGAAGCATCGCAAATAAATCAGGCTGGTCGGCGCAGGTCAATACCGCCAGCATCTTGTTGTCCAAATCGGTCGCGTTGTCGGTCGGCAGCACCAGGCGCTTTAAGCGATCAACCCTGTCTTTGGCGCGCAAAAACTTGGCTCTGTCTTTCAGGTGTTGCCGAAGACTTTGCGTATTCAGACCCAAGTCTTCAAGCAGGATGGACGTTGAATCTGCCCGAAACAACTTGCTGCGCAAACGCACATCCAGCAGCCAGTCTTTGGCTGGATCCGGCTCTGGCTTGTTGCTGTAAATCAGCCATCGCTGGGTAGGATCAGCGTGATGAATGTCAATTTTGATTCGCAATGCGGGCGTATCGTCCAGTCGCACCAGGGTCACGCCTTCTGGTTGAAGGCTATCGACGATGGCTGCAAATTCGGATTCAACATCGTGCCAGAACACCACGGGGTGCGTGGTGAAAAGCGAAGCCAGGCTGTTGGTGATGCGTTGTTGGGTCATGGAAGGGTGGGTTGCACTACAGCACCGGGTCTGAGGATTGCGTTGGCAACAACGTGAAATCGATCAAAAAATGCCTTGAAACTGGGCATGGTCATCAATTGCGACCAATCTACCGGATTGG
>CAIXMC010000456.1 GCA_903920405.1 uncultured beta proteobacterium | reverse complement strand
ACGCTGCCGAAAATGAATGGAACATGGTGTGTTTGTCCGGGAATTTGTAACGTATGGCCGTATTACGTTTTAAGTAAGCAAAATCAACGAAAAAGATGAAAAATTAGCCAAAAAACGATTTTTTATGGCGAAAAATTGATGTTTTTTCCCATGAATAGGGTATTTTTAGTTAAGTCCGACAGGCTGCTAGGCGCAAATCGTGCGGTGTGGCCCAGCCACATAAGCGATTTGTAACGACGCAGTGCGCCCAAATCTGACGGCCAAATGCGGAACTTATTATTGACCATATCCTTATTGAGAAGTTACTCCGAGTCAACCTAAAATCGCGTACCATCACCACCCTTCATTGTTTCGATAATTCCCAATCCATGTCACGTAAACCGGCACGCCCCGTCAAACGACCGATCCCCACTGCTAGCGCCTCTGATGTCCAAGAACGATTGGCACTCGTTCATCTGGAAAAAGGCCGCTTTCGAGATGCTGTCGATTGCTACAAAAATCTTATAAAGACACAGCGGCGCACAGAATGGGTTGATGGCTTGGCGAAGGCTTATGCAGGGCGGGCTAAAGTTCTTGCGGAAAAAGGCATGCTTCGTGAAGCAATTGAGCTTTGGCGCAGTCGCACTGAACTTTGCGGCACTTCTCTTTGGGAAGGTCAATACATAGGCTGGCTTGTCAAAGAGGGACGACTCGATGAAGTCCTCGGCTACTTGTCCGCGCGGCATTCCGTTTCTGGTGTTGTGCCTGATGGCAAACAAAATGTTGAGACTGCCACGCTGGAAGTGCGACTCGCTCCTATCTTGTTGGCCGCCGACGATGCCTATGTCGCTCGACTACCCAAAGAGACGCTGCTTGTTCAACATCGTCCACTCGCTCTTGCAGCGCTGAGCGCCTATGCCAACGGGGACACCCCGGCGCTGGAAGCTGCGCTTGTTGGAATTCCATTTCGTTCACCTTACCGTGACCTTCGTCTTGTGCTCAAAGCCCTGTTGTTGTGGGAGACAGATCACGACGCTGCACGTTTGGCGATCGATCGTTTGTCTGAGGATGGCCCGTTCGAACCACTGGCAGCACCTTTGCGCATGCTGCTTGCAGATGGTGCAGAGCGTTTACGCCGATGGGCCAGACTCAATCGTTTTCAAAACACGATGGCTATTGATCTGATGGGATGTCCGCACACGTATGCTCCATTGGTGCGAGCATTGGCCGTCTCAGATGCAGATTTGGCACCAGCAGCCTTGTTTGATCTGGTGCAGCAAAATTCACGTGATTTACCCGAAGCGGTTGCGACGCGTGCGTGGCAACGGTTGTCACCTTGGGCGGTTCGGCGGTATTGTGAGAGTCCACACATCTTCGGCAACCCTTCAGATGTTGCTCAGGAGTGTGCGTTGGCGTTGGCAGTGGAGATCAAAGGTGAGTCGAAACACGCCGAAAAGCACTGGTCTGGTGCAGCACAAATGTTGGCAGACAGCCACAATGCCAATGACCGACTGCGTACAGCCCTGATTTTGCGCCACATGGCGTACAAACCACATCATCTGTCAGCCGAAGGAATTCTCGACAGGACAGGTGCAGAGATGCTGACGAAAAGTTTGGAGTTTGATCTCCTTGACTGTGATGTCTTTGTTCGGCTGGTGAAGTTTTGGCGCAAGCACGACGAATTAAAGATATGCCGAGAGCACATGGATTTGGGTTTGCGCCACTTTCCCAATGATGTTGCTTTGCTGACTGAATCCGTTGAAACTGCTTTGGCAGCGGGTGTCATCAAAAAGGCTGCGACAGTGGCGCGGCATCTTCTGGAGATCGATCCGTTGAACCGCAAGGTTCGTTCCATGGTTGGCAACGCCTATTTGTCTCATGCCGTCAAACATATTGCTGCAGACAATTTGAAAGCCGCCATCAAAGAAATCGATGAAGCGACGGGCTGGTTGGGCGAAAGTGTTGACCTAGCCAGAATTCATCTGCTACAGGCATGGACCAAACCGGTTGGAAGCGATGAACGTTTGCACCTGACACGTCTTGCAGCAGGCATGTGGGGTGGCGGACTTGCGGCTGGCTGGCGTTTGGTACGAGAAGCGAAAGAAGCCTTTGCCTTCTTCGGTTTGTCATCATCGGCATGGCTACTGGACGAGGCCGGGATTGACTGGTCGAAAGCCTTGACGGCTGCCGACATTCTTGACTTGGCATTGGTTCTTGAGCAGGAACCTGTCCACAAGACCATGGATATTTTGGCACCTTGGCAAAAGGCCATCGCCACAGTGGCATCGACACCTGTTCTTGACGATCAGATGACGGTACGGATATGCGAAGCGCTCAGTCGACACCACGAGCATGACTGTGTTGAAAAGTTTGCCAATTCAGCAAGAATACGCTGGCCGGATCAACCGATTTTTGTTTACCATGCCGTTGCAGCACGCCATGCTCGTCAGCAATGCATTGACAGTGATCGTGATTACGAAGATATTGAGAGTGCATGCAAGCAGGCTCGTCGAAGCAAAGACTTGCGCCTGGTGGTGCGAATCGAAACGCTATTGCATGAGGGCGACGATGACGGAGACGATAATTCTGAGTTTGACGAAACAGACGTGCCTGATGGTACTGGCCCGACCAGGAATTCCGGGAACACGGATGCAGACGAAATTCAAGAGTTGGTGGATGCCATTGTCAAGTTTGACAAAGGAAGGGCAATCCTCAAGGAAGTCCGTCATACCTTTGGCGAATCGATGTACAAGATGATTTTCAAGTTATGTGATGGCGACAGTTTACTTGTACTGAGTACGATCGTTAGTGTAGCTATCTCCGGGGCATCCAATGACTCAACCAAACTGCCTGCCTCCCTTGTGGCAGAGATTCTTAAATACAAAAGGCCCAGCGACGGGCGGAAAATTTCCTAGATGAGTGATCCTTACCAAGTACTTGGCATTGAACGTGATGCCGACGACGCTGCTGTGCGCGCAGCTTACCTCGCCGCTGTGCGAATTTACCCACCCGATCGAGATCCTGAGCGTTTTGCATCTTTGCGCAAGGCTTTTGATGCCATTGCAACCCGTCGCTTAAGGCTGGCTCACGACTTGTTTGACAAAGAACCGCCAACACCCGATGAGATGCGGCATCTACTGATAGATCGGTTTTCTCCCAACCGCCCCACCCTGTCAACACTTGTGCATGTTCTGAAAGGCGGCAGCGATGGACGCTGAAGTGAAAGAACGTTTAATGGAAGAGTTTCGGGCTTGTCTGGACGACTGGGACCCTGTGAACGATGATACTGATGAACCGTTGGTTGATCTTGCGTTGTTGTTCTCAGAGCTGTCGGTGTTGCGTAACGAGGTTCGCGTTGAGGCGCGCCAGTTCAAGACTGCGCTTGACGATATGCGTTCGATCACCGAGCTGCTTGGCGAACAAAATCGCCGGCTCACCCGTGACCTGGAACGCGCCCGCGAAAAAGAAGGACTTTCCCTGCGCCAGACTGAACGCCTTTTGTTACTCGATATGCTGGATGTTCGTGACCGTATCGCTTCGGCTTTGAGTGTTTTTAATGCCTACAGGCCTGGTTTTTTATCCCGCCTGGCATCTACGGAAACCAGACTTGCACAGGGCTTGGGTGAAGGCATTCAGCTAACTTTGGGACGGCTGGATGACGCACTTGCCCAGCGGCGTGTACGCGCCATCGAGGCCGTAGGTGGTCGTCTTGATCCCAACACCATGCGGGTCGTCGGTGTTGAATATAGAGCGCAAAGTAATTTAGGCGAAGTGTTGAGTGAGGCAAGAAGGGGTTTTGTACGCGACGATGAGCTGCTGCGTCTGGCCGAAGTTATTGTTAACAAGAGAGAAAGTGAATCATGAGTGACATCATAGTGGGTATTGATCTTGGCACCACCAATTCGGAGATTGCCATTGTCAGAAATGGTCAAATTGAGATCATTGACGTTGAAATTGGGAAGCCTATTCTTCCCTCGGTCGTCGGTTTGGGGGACGATGATGTTCTGCTGGTAGGTGCTGCCGCACGCAATCAGTATGTTCTGCACCCCGAACGCACCATTCGTTCAGTCAAACGTCGCATGGGCGAGGCCACCCATCTTATGCTGGGCGACAAACAATATAGCCCACCAGAAATTTCAGCCATGATCTTGCTTCAGCTCAAGAAAATTGCTGAAGCCCATCTGGGAGAGTCTGTTCAACGTGCGGTGATTACCGTTCCTGCGTACTTTTCAGATGCCCAGCGCCAAGCCACACGCGAAGCGGGTGACATCGCAGGGCTTGAGGTTGTTCGCATCCTGAACGAACCTACTGCTGCTGCCTTGGCCTATGGTGCTCACCGCAGTGCGCAACGTAGCAACCTTGATCAAGCCAAAGCGCGCAAGTCACTGGTCTATGATTTGGGCGGTGGCACTTTCGACGTGTCGGTGGTGAACATGGAAGGCGATGTGGTGGAGGTTCTTGCCAGCCACGGCAACAACCATCTTGGCGGTGATGATTTTGATCGCCGCATTGTTGACTTTGTCCTTGACCACCTGAGCGCAGTCCATGGCATTGATGCCAAGACCGCTTCGGCCTCTCCCATTGCCATGGCTCGCTTGCAACGTGCGGCAGAAACTGCCAAGATTGCACTGTCGGATCATCCTTATGCCATGTTGACCGAGGAATTTTTGTTCGAGAAAGATGGTGCGCCCATTCATCTGTCTCTTGAAATCTCTCGTCACGAATACGAGGCGATGATTGAGCCTTACATCAAAGAAACCATGGATGCTGTGCAAATTGCACTGATTGGGGCAAAACTGACGGTGGCCAGTATTGACGAGGTTTTGTTGGTAGGTGGAGCGACTCGTACACCGATGGTGTCGCGTCTGTTGGAATCGATCACCGGCATCCAGCCTCATGGCGAAATTGACCCCGATTTGTGCGTGGCGATGGGAGCAGCCATTCAGGGTGAGATCATTGCAGGCGGCCATACCCCCACTGTCTTGATTGATGTCACGCCTTATACATTTGGCACCAGCTCGTTGGGCCTGCTTGATGGCAAGCCGTATCACTACTGTTTTGTTCCTCTGATTCGCAAGAACACACCCATTCCTGCTGCGCGTAGCGAGGTCTTTTACACCGTGGTTGACAATCAGGTCTCCGTGGAAGTCACTGTCTTTCAAGGTGAAGCCCTTGATGCCCTTGACAACGTTGAAATTGGTCGTTTTATGATCACAGGACTGCGCAAGGTTCCTTCTTGCAACCCCATCGTTCTTGACTTTTCTATCGATATCAATGGCATTCTTCAGGTTCGTGCCAGCGAAAAGAAGACTGGTCTTGAATGCACCATCACGATTGACAACGCCATTTCTCGCTTTGAAGAAGGCAAACTGCATGAGGCTCGCGGTCGCATTCGTTCGATGTTTGCCGACGATACAGCGCAGGGTGAAGATGCTGACATACAAGATATTGATTCACTGATCGATGAAATGCCGCGCCGTCGCAGTTTGGTAGAGGCTAACGCTTTGCTCGAAAAGGCAGAAAACCTGCTCAAGACTGCTGGTGCTGATGACAGGGAAGATCTGGTCGATAACATAGAGGTCGTGCGCGAAGCGATTGCCAATACCACCGGAGCAGACGATTCTGCACTCAAACAAGCTGTGGCCGCTTTGGCCGATGTGCTTTATTATCTTGATAACTGATGGAACGAATGGAACGTTGCCCGGCATGTCGTGCGCGGTTGGACAATACGGATATTTGTGCCCGTTGCGGTACAAATTTTTCAATATCCCGCCGTGCCGAACGTCAGGCTCAAGCGCTTGCACGCGTTGCTGTGCGTGAACTTTTCCATGGACATCTACAGCAAGCCGCTTCTACAGCGGATGCTGCATCTCTGCTGGCTAACCCACTTCTGGCGCACGCCGTATCTCAAATGATCAGGATACGCGAAAGAAGTTCGGGTGAAGATGTGGCTCAATTGCCGAATTGTGCTGATCTGATGCCAGATGATTTCATGATCTGACCCTATGGGATGTCCCACTGATTGCTGCTCCAAAACTTATCTAGCAGCCTGTCGAACTTGAGGGTATAACAAATTGATTTTTAAGGATTTTCTCAATTGCGTAAATTTATAATTATTTTTATAAATCAATAACTTACCAATAAAGTCCGACAGGCTGCTAGTACAGCGCACTGCAAGTCTCCTGGATAATCCGTTACCTTTGGCACCTGTTGGCCTAAGTTCAGACATCCCCGTCATGGCAATGGAGCATGGCTGAAATTTGGTAACCGTTTACACCCCGTCTTGTAGGTCGGACTTCAGTCCGACATTTTTGCCTTGTTGTCGGACTGAAGTCCGACCTACGGGACATGGATGAACCAGGCGGGGTCTAAACGGTTACCG
Source organism: uncultured beta proteobacterium (assembly GCA_903920405.1). GTDB lineage: Bacteria > Pseudomonadota > Gammaproteobacteria > Burkholderiales > Burkholderiaceae_C > Rhodoferax. The sequence goes on along the minus strand of CAIXMC010000456.1, from coordinate 2,647 downwards.
CTATGGAACTTGGCAGGTGGCCTTGAAAATAGCCGTTTGTTCCGGGGTGATCCAGTGTTGCTGCAAAGGACGATGCGTGATGAGTGGCATTAAGGATATGGTCAATAATAAGTTGTGCATTTGGCTCGTCAGATTTTGGCGCACTGCGTCGTTACAAATCGCTTATGTGGCTGTGCCACACCGCACGATTTGCGTCTGGCATTGCATCTTTAACTCTGCGGTCAAATGCGGAACTTATTGTTGACCCTATCCTAACTCTCATACGTACATCGATTTGTGCATACAATGAACCCATGGAAATCGAGTTTGATCTTGACAAAGCTGCTGCAAATCCACTAAATCACGATGGAGTGACCTTTGGTGAAGCCAAAGATGTGCTTCTTGACCCCTATGCTCTAACGTGCGAAGACACAGACTCAGCTGGCGAGGCTCGCTACATTTCATTGGGCATGGAAAGCAAGGTGCGCATTTTGGTCGTTGTATGGACACTGCGTGGCGATAACCCTCGCTTAATTTCAGCCTGGAAGGCCAACCAACCGCAACGGAGACGTTATGAGCAACAATTTTGATCCAATGTTCCATCAATATGCCAATATGAACTTCGCCGATGCAAAGCCTGTGGCCGATGTTCCGGCGTTGGCGCGGCTTCAGGCTCTTCAGGGGGGTAAGTCCCGCATCACCATGCGAGTAGACACGGAAACACTGGCTGTTTTCAAAGCCAAAGCTGAAATGACAGGTGGCAACTACCAAACCTTGATGAACGAAGCCCTGCGTCAAGTTGCGCAAGGGCAGACCTTGGCCGATGTGGTGCGCCAGACAATTCGGCAAGAGCTTATGCACGTTTGAAATAAAAAATGACAGAAATATTGCCTTGTTGCCCCAGCACCGAGCGCAGGCAGTCGTCAATCACCGCCATGCCGTTGTAATTGGCAATGCAGACCGAAACCGTACCGGGTCTTCCAGGCTGACATAGGGTTTGTCTGCGAACAGCGCCCGCACCAGCGTTGTCTTGCCGGATTGGCGCGTGCCGGTAACGGCAACCACCGGGAAAGCAAAGGCCAGTCGCAGCAGTGTGGGAGCAAGACGTCGGTCGATCAATTTTAAATAATCGTCGAGTTGTATAAGTATTGACTTTTTGCGCCCAAGCAACTCGCGCACCCGATGGCTCAACGCCATGTCGGCAAGCCACGATAGGCACAAAAATCACTCTACCCCGTTCGTGGTGAGCTTGTCGAACCACACACTCCTCGACAAGCGCAGGGCGAATGGTCTTATGTATTGATATAAGCACTTGTTTTTATTGAACATAACTCTTAAGGTAGTGCCATTGGGGGTTAGGGGGGATTTGGATGTCGCAAGCCCACCACATCACTTTGAATCGCACCCAGCTCAGCCGTATGCCATGTCCAACGACCCACCCCATCTGAACCTGGGCTGATTGTGAATGGCATAATGTTTTAGCCCTCTAAGGCACGCCCTGTCTGCATTGATAGCTATCAATAAAATAGTATTTTGATGGAGGGTGAAGGGGCAGCCAGGTAGCCCAGATGAAGCGAAGCGTCATCTGGGGGAACGCAGAACATGCCATGAAACACCACCCCAGATTCCATTTCATTTCATCTTGGCCACGCCGGCTGGAGAATCAAATAACAGCTTCCAGTCCCTTGCGATCAAGCAGGTTGAGCAATTTCAGGGATGGGCCGCTGGGATGCTTGTCGGCCACTTCCCATTTGCGTACCGTCGATAAACTGGTATTTAGGACCGCCGCCAAAACAGACTGGCTCAACTGAAGGCGTTCACGTAGCGCACGAATTTGTTCGCTGTTGTATGGCGCTATGGGGTCAAGGCAGATCAGATCAAACTTGCACATTTTGCGTTTGTCAATGAAGCCCAGACGGTGAAGATCACCCGCCGTTTCATGGACTGCTTCAAGGATGGGGCTTTTTGCTATTGGCTTGGTGGTCATGGCATATCTCCGTTAGGGTTTCATCATCAAGCGCTTCGTTGAGTTGCTTGTCAGTTCTGTCCAACAACTGGGCTGCAATGTCTTTCAGCGCTTCTTGTTCGTCGTCCGAGATGTTGGCACGATCATTTTTTTCAAAGCCAAAGACGAAAAACCATCGGCCGGCCTTGTTGGTGGCAACCAGCGTCCTGGCTCCACTGCGTTTGCCGCGACCGGCAAGACCGATACGCTTTTTGAGAACACCGCCACCCAAATCGGCATCAATCAAACCCTGCTCCATCTCAGTCACTGCAACACACAGTGCAGCATCAGTGAGCTCAGTTTTGCGCATCCAACGATTGAAGTAGCGGGTTTTGAACACTCGTTTCATGGCTAATTGTGCCATTTAGGATGTGGTCAGTAATAAGTTCCCCATTTGGATCGTCAGATTTGGGCGCACTGCGTCGTTACAAATCGCTGATGTGGCATGGCCACACCGCGCGATTTGCGCCTGGCATTGCATCTTTAACTCTGGACGGCCAAATGGGGAACTTATTACTGACCACATCCTTACCCCGTTGTGTCTTAACTAATCATGTATTATTCATCAATGTCTTAAGATTGTTTTCTGCGTGTATGTGCTTAAAATTTACGCATTTTTCGACTATTTTCTGCTTTTTTGAAATATCCTTATTTTCTAAAATT
>CAIXMC010000455.1 GCA_903920405.1 uncultured beta proteobacterium | reverse complement strand
CTGGAGCACTTTGGCATGCCGTTTGACCGCAACCCGGACGGCACCATTTACCAGCGTCCTTTTGGCGGGCATTCAAGCAACCACGGTGAAAAACCTGTTCAGCGCGCTTGCGCCGCCGCCGACCGCACTGGTCACGCCATGCTGCACGCGCTGTACCAACAAAACGTCAAGGCCCGAACCAATTTTTTCGTCGAATGGATGGCACTTGATTTGATTCGCGATGCCGAGGGCGATGTGGTGGGTGTGACTGCCCTGGAAATGGAAACCGGTGAGGTTCATATTTTGCAGTCCAAGGCAGTGATGATGGCTTCAGGGGGTGCTGGTCGTATTTTTGCTGCGTCCACCAACGCCTTCATCAACACTGGCGACGGTCTGGGAATGGCAGCGCGTGCGGGTATTCCACTACAGGATATGGAGTTCTGGCAGTTTCATCCTACCGGGGTACATGGAGCAGGGGTGTTATTGACCGAGGGTTGTCGCGGCGAGGGTGCTATTTTGCGCAATAGCAATGGCGAACGCTTTATGGAACGTTACGCCCCCACCATGAAAGATCTTTCGCCACGTGATTTCGTATCTCGCTGCATGGATCAAGAAATCAAGGAAGGCCGTGGGTGTGGTCCAAACAAGGACTACATCAATCTGGACATGACTCACCTGGGGGTTGAGACCATCCACAAACGACTGCCTTCGATGTTTGAGATCGGACACAACTTTGCCAATGTTGATATCACCAAACAGCCTATTCCTGTCATTCCTACCAATCATTACCAGATGGGCGGGATTCCTAGCAGCATCAGCGGTCAGGTCGTTGTGCCAAAAAATGGCGGTCAATCGCCTGTCAATGGCCTGTATGCGGTGGGCGAATGCGCTTGCGTCAGTGTTCATGGTGCCAACCGGTTGGGCTGCAATTCATTACTCGACATTGTTGTGTTTGGTCGGGCGGCGGGTCTTCACATTATTGAATTTAATGATAAAAACAAAGAACATAAACCCATTCCTGCCAACGGAGCCGACATTTCACTAGAACGTCTAAACCGGCTTAACGCCTCAACGTCGGGTGAATATGCGCAGACGGTGGCAGATGACATGCGAGCCACCATGCAAACTCACGCCAGCGTGTTTCGCACCCAGGCCAGCATGGACGAGGGTGTTGTCAAAATTGCCAAAATCAGGGAACGTGTTGACAAAATCGCTCTGACCGACAAATCGCAAATTTTCAACACAGAGCGTATTGAGGCGTTAGAAGTCGAAAACATGATTGAAGTGGCGCAATCCACCATGGTGTCTGCTGCCGCCAGACACGAATGCCGAGGAGCCCATAGCGTGCTCGACTACGATCGTCCTGCAAACGATGCCTCTTGCCCTCTTGGCCGTGATGATGTCAATTGGCTCAAGCATACGCTTTGGGACAAGGCCAGCAATGCCCTCAGCTACAAGCCAGTCATCCTTAAACCGCTGACGGCCCCTTCTGTTTCCCCCCAAGTCCGAACATTCTGATATTGGCAATGTCAAGGAGAAAAATAAATGGATAAGCGTACCTTTCAAATCTACCGATATAACCCTGATGCAGATGCCAAGCCGTACATGCAAACCATCGCGCTTGAACTCGATGGCAGCGAACGCATGTTGCTTGATGCACTGGCCAAACTCAAGGCTGCTG
>CAIXMC010000454.1 GCA_903920405.1 uncultured beta proteobacterium | reverse complement strand
CATTTTAGAACTTGTTCACGAAACTGGCACTTTTACAATCCGCCTTGTTCGGCGTGCTCTATTGGAAAACAACCATGCAAATTGACAAAGAAATCGACACCAGCGGCCTCAGTTGTCCCCTGCCCATTTTGCGAACAAAAACAGCTTTGAGTGACATGCAAAGTGGTCAAACACTGAAAATCATATCCACTGACATAGGCTCGCTTCGTGACTTTCAGGCGTATGCCAGGCAAACAGGCAACGAACTGCTGGATCAACAAACCATAGACTCTACTTACATCCACATCTTGCGGCGACGCTGAAGGTAATGATAGGGTTTGATTCAAGACACCACGCGCCATGCCAATGTTTCGCCGCTGCACAGTGGCTTGAGTTGGTCTTGACCCAAAGGGAAACTGTCAGGCAGCCTCCAACTTTCACGCCTTAGGGTCAGTGTGCCGGTGTTGTGTGGCAGACCGTAAAAATCTGCACCATAAAAACTGGCAAAGGCTTCGAGCTTATCGATAGCACCTGCAGCGTCAAACGCTTGCGCATAGAGTTCCATGGCAGCAAAAGCCGTGTAGCAACCAGCGCACCCTGAGTTGTTTTCTTTCAAGTGAATGGCATGTGGTGCGCTGTCTGTTCCCAGAAAAAACTTGCGACTGCCGCAAGTCGCTGCAGACAGCAACGCCTGGCGATGGGTTTCACGTTTCAAAACAGGCAAACAAAAATAGTGCGGGCGAATGCCACCTGCAAAAATGGCGTTGCGGTTAAAAAGAAGATGGTGAGCGGTGATCGTGGCAGCCGTCCAACGGTCACAAGCCAAAACATACTGTACAGCCTCATGCGTGGTGATGTGCTCAAGCACCATTTTGAGTTCTGGAAAATCCTGGCGCAATGGCATCAACTGGGTTTCAATGAACACAGCCTCGCGGTCAAACACATCAATGGCATGAGATGTGACCTCGCCATGCAGCAAAAGAGGCATCCCCTCACGCTGCATGGCTTCCAGTGTGGCGTAAGTTTTGCGAATGTCTGTCACCCCAGCATCGCTGTTTGTGGTAGCGCCAGCAGGGTAGAGTTTGACGGCAACCACACCGGCATCACGCGCACGTTTGATCTCATCGGCGTCTAGATCATCTGTCAAATAAAGCGTCATCAAAGGCAAAAACGCCAGTCCTGGCGGTACGGCAGACAAAATGCGCTGCTGATAGAGAAGCGCCTGCGCCGTTGTGGTGACCGGTGGGCGCAGGTTGGGCATGATGATGGCGCGGGCAAACCTGGCAGCAGTGTGCGGTACAACGCAGGCCAAGGCATCGCCATCGCGCACATGCAGATGGCAGTCATCAGGTCTTGTGATCGTGATCGAACCACCAGACAAACAATTTTGGCTACTCATACTCATAACGACATTCCATCAACATCCACAATTTCATTGACAAATGTGGCCTGATAGTCCTTTTGCGTCAGCACCGTGTCATAAAGACCCACATCCTCACCCTCATGCCGGTTGATGCCGGCGTAATTCAAACTGGCATCTTCGTACCGTTTGAATTTAGGATATGGTCAACAATAAGTTCCGCATTTGGCTCGTTAGAGTTGGGAGGCAATGCCAGGCGCAAATCGCGCAGTGTGGCCTAGCCACATAAGCGATTTGTAACGACGCAGTGCGCCCAAATCTGACGAGCCAAATGCAGAACTTATTATGGACCATATCATTACGACTGCATCGTTCATCAAGGCGCTGTTAAAAACCCCGATGCTCACCAACAGCTCAAAGTCATGCACCGTCAAGCCATTGATTTTCAGAAACAAACCAGGTTCCATCGTGATCCAACAACCCGTGAAAAGTAAAGTCGCGCCGTTTCAACAGACTGCCATTCACCAGAGACCATTCTGCAAACACAATATATTCGGGTGGCTCACCAACGGTTTTAAGCGACAGCGCATCGCCCCAGATAATATTGCAATCCAGAATCAACCTGATGGATGCCAGATATTCGGGTTGGGTATTATTTTTGAACAAGCCTGTATAAACTTCATTCAACACAAAAAATAACCTCTGCCGGCATTCATGAACATTATCAGCCAGAATATCAATTCCGTAGATGGAAGATACGGCAAGCATGGCGTAGCGCTCAAAATCAAATTGCAACGCGCCATAGCGATTTTGAACAACCAGCAGCTTTCGTTCCAAAATCACCGACAGAAAATTCCCGTTGCCACAAGCAGTCTCTAAAAATCGTGACTCAATGCGCCCGATTTCAGACTTCACCAAGTCAAGCATGGCGTTAACTTCACGCTTGCCTGTGAGCACCTCGCCATGATCTGCAACCCGCTATTTAGATTTGACCTGGTTTTCCATGGGCTATTGTTTCTTTCACGTGAACGAATCACATCTGAGGTCATTCGTAGCCACCGCCAACATGCTAAAAAACCTGCTCAACCAGGTGCAATCATTGATCCATAAAATATGGCTCTAGCCCTTATCCAGTATGCGTTAGCAGCTATTTTATTGATAGTATTTATTACCAGGCTTTGGGAGTAAATGCCGCACCGTTACAGATGTCGATGCCTTCACCGTTTTGGCACAGCACATAAAACCCTTTTTCTTGGGCATACGCTTTGTCTTCGTTACTGGCCACCATGGTTGCCAATGCGCCTAAGGCACGGTGGTTTTTGTACAGGGCAGCAGACGCTTGAGTTTTTCCATGCGTTCCACATGTTTGTCCACATGCGTTGATGTCAATTGGCTTTTTCATTCCACGGCAACCAGCACACCGTCGTTAATCACCAAAAGGTCAATTTCCAGGGCTTCACCGTTGCGCTTGGAGGTCACGTTTGAAGAGCACTCATGAACCTCCAGACCTTGCTCTTGAAACAGGCGCACCACGGCTGGAGCAACCATATGCTCTACAAATTCACCCAGCCGATTACCCAACTCGCCCAATTGTTTGGACAGATTTTTAATAATGCGGTCAGTTTCCTGGATTTTTTTGTCGGTTTCTTGAAACTGTTCTTCAGTTGCCTGAAATTTCTTATCGGTTTCCTTAAACTGTTTGTCAGTTGCCTGAAATTTCTTATCAGTTTCCTTAAACTGTTTGTCAGTTGCCTGAAATTTCTTATCAGTTTCCTGAAACATGCGCCAAACCTCTTCAAATGTAGGGGCGGGTTCTTGAAATGTCAGCATAATAAAAATCTTATTGTGAATGGAATTGGCATT
>CAIXMC010000453.1 GCA_903920405.1 uncultured beta proteobacterium | reverse complement strand
TACCCACAGTACAGCGCCACCACCACGGCCAGCCTGTGGAATGCAGTTTCTCAATGGGCGCAGAAGACGCGCAACATCCCTGAACTGCGTTTTGTCAAGCATTACCATGACGATGCACGCTACATAGCAGCATTAGCCAGCCGTGTCAGACATGCCTGGCATGGCGCTGGGCCGCCTGATGTCCTGGTGATGAGTTTTCATGGCCTGCCAGCTCGCAGCACACAATTGGGTGACCCCTACCATGGCGAATGCCTTCAAACAGGACAATTGTTGGCACAAGCCTTGAAGCTAACACCGTCGCAGTACAAAATCACTTTTCAATCGCGCCTTGGTCGTGCCAAATGGCTCGATCCTTACACCGAACCCACGCTGATTGAACTGGGCAAAGCGGGTGTGAAACGGGTGGATGTACTGTGCCCGTCCTTCACCTGTGACTGTCTTGAAACCCTGGAAGAAATCAACAAGCAAGCTCGCACAGCATTTTTACAAGCGGGTGGCGGTGAATTTCATTACATTCCTTGTCTGAATGATGACCATGCCTGGATAAGTGCCCTGGCCGATATGACATTACAACATTTGCAGGGTTGGCCGACTTGGGATATGCACAACTTATTACTAACCACATCCTAAGGATATGGTCAATAATAAGTTCCGCATTTGGCTCGTCAGATTTGGGCGCACTGCGTCGTTACAAATCGCTTATGTGGCTGGGCCACACTGCGCAATTTGCGCCTAGCATTGCATCCCAACTCTAACGGCCAAATGCGGAACTTATTGTTGACCATATCCTAAGCGCTTAACCATATCCTTACCTGACTTCTACCGATGCTGACCTGATCATCATCTTGGCCACGCCTCGAAGAATGTGAATTTCTTCAGTGGTAATGGCCGCACGGTTTAACAACTGATTGATCCGTGGCATGAGTTTTTTGGGGGCTTGGGGGTCTAAAAAACCAATGGCCACCAAGGCTTGCTCAATGTGTGTCAGTGCGCCTGATATGTCTGCGGCATCGGCCAGCGTAACCGCCGGTGTAGCCGATTGAATAGGGTAAGCCCCCAAAGCCAGTCGCCATTCATAAGCAATCACCTGCAAGGCGGCCCCCAGGTTCAGCGAACCAAACTGTGGATGGGTGGGAAGGGTCAGACACACATGGCAGCGGTAAACGTCCTCATTGGACATGCCAAAACGCTCTGATCCAAACAAAAAAGCGATGCCAAAGTGATCCGCCTTTTTGGCCTCTAGCCCATGTCCTGACTGCGTTGGAAGCTCTTGATTTAGGAGCGTTTGAAAGTGTTCACGCGGGGTGACTACTGTTGGGCCAAAATCGCGCGGGGTCATGGCGGTGGCGCACAGATGGGTCATGCCTTGCAGTGCCTCGTCTAGCGTATCAACCATGCGGGCACGCTTCAAAACGTCAATGGCCCCGCTCGCACGCTGGATGGTTTCTTCACGCCTGAGCACATTAGGCCAGCGTGGCGCCACCAGCACCAGATCGTCAAACCCCATGGTTTTCATGGCACGTGCGCAAGCACCCACGTTGCCTGCATGGCTGGTGTTGATCAGGATAAATCGGGTTTGCATGGGGGTCGTTAAAATGTGCGATTGTCGCTGTCTGTCTGCGCTTCTTCTTGCACAACTTGCTGCTCAAAGCTAACCTGTGCAATCACCACACACTCCACCATGATTTCTCACAATCTGCACCCCATGCTCAATGTGGCTGTGAAAGCCGCACGCGCTGCCGGTGCCATCATCAACCGCGCGTCCCTTGACATTGAATCGGTACGTGTCTCAGAAAAACAGGCCAACGACTTTGTGACCGAAGTCGATCAGGCTGCTGAACACACCATCATTGAAACCTTGCTGGGTGCCTACCCGGATCATGCAATATGGGCTGAAGAATCGGGGCGTGAGCATGGCGCGCAAAATTCCGACTATGTCTGGATCATTGACCCCCTGGATGGCACCACCAACTTTATTCATGGTTTACCCATTTACTGTGTCAGCATTGCCTTGGCAGTCAAAGGCAAAATTGAACAGGCAGTGATTTATGACCCCACCCGCAACGACCTTTTTACTGCGACCAAGGGGCGCGGTGCTTACATGAACAATCGACGCCTGCGTGTGGCCAAACGCCTTCGCTTGCAAGAGTGTTTAATTTCAACAGGTTTTCCGTATCGCGTGGAGGATGATTTCAATACCTATTTGCGCATGATGGGCGATGTCATGCAGAACACTGCCGGCCTGCGCCGCCCAGGGTCTGCTGCGCTCGATTTGGCCTATGTGGCGGCTGGCTTTACCGATGGTTTTTTTGAAATCGGTCTTCAGGCCTGGGACGTGGCAGCAGGCTCTTTACTGATGACCGAAGCGGGTGGTTTGATAGGTAATTTCTCGGGCGATGCCAACTTTCTGGACCAACAAGAATGCCTGGCCGCCAACCCGCGCATTTATGGCCAGTTGATTGGTATTTTGGGCAAATACAGCAAGTTTGCCAGTGTGGGCGACAAAGCTGCCGTTCGCACTGCCGTGGCAGAACTGATGCCAGCACCCAAAGCTCCGTCGTCATAGGAAAAATGTCTCTAAGGATGTGGTCAGTAATAAGTTCCCCATTTGGCTCGTCAGATTTGGGCGCACTGCGTCGTTACAAATCGCTTATGTGGCATGGCCACACCGCGCGATTTGCGCCTAGCATTGCATCCCAACTCTAACGGCCAAATGGG
>CAIXMC010000452.1 GCA_903920405.1 uncultured beta proteobacterium | reverse complement strand
CGTCTGATCTTTGCCACATTGCAGGTGAGACCGACTACGGTGTGCGATTTTGTGCAGCCCTGGCGCGTGATAACATTTTCGCCACTCAGTTTCACCCCGAAAAAAGCGCTGACCACGGTTTGGCTTTGTACCGAAACTTCCTGCACTGGAACCCCTGATTCCTTGCCCTTTCATTCCGATGTAACACCTGATATCACACCTGCCACGTCATTGATGTTTTCTCCTTGTTAGCCGCGGCCTGACTGAGCATTTTTCAACTTTCTCTTTTCATTCCACAACTTTAAGCATCATGCTTTTAATTCCTGCAATCGATCTCAAAGACGGCCATTGTGTGCGCCTGCAACAAGGCAACATGACACTTTCCACCACTTTCAGCGAAGATCCAACCACTGTGGCACGCAAGTGGGTGGACAAAGGTGCCAGACGTGTGCATTTGGTAGATTTGAACGGCGCCTTTGCAGGTCATCCCAAAAATGAAAGCGCGATCCGCAAAATTCTCAAATCCATCGGCAGCGCAGTCGATGTCCAACTGGGTGGCGGCATTCGTGACCTTGACACCATTGAGCGCTATCTGGACGCGGGCTTGCGCTACGTCATCATTGGCACGGCGGCTGTTCGTAACCCTGGCTTTTTGCAAGATGCCTGTACTGCATTTGGCGGTCACATCATTGTGGGGCTGGACGCCAAAGACGGCAAGGTCGCCACCGACGGCTGGAGCAAACTCACCCGCCACGATGTGGTTGATTTGGGAAAAAAATTTGAAGACTTTGGCGTTGAATCCATCGTCTATACCGACATTGGCCGAGACGGCATGTTAAGCGGTCTCAACATCGAGGCCACCGTGCGATTGGCGCAAGCATTGACCATTCCCGTGATTGCCTCAGGCGGCCTGTCTTGCATGGCTGACATTGAAGCCCTGTGTGCAGTGGAAAATGAAGGCATTGAAGGCGTGATTTGCGGACGCGCCATTTACAGCGGCGCACTTGACTTTGAGGCTGCACTGGTTAGGGCTGAAGAGCTGAATGGGTAGTGGCCAAAACGCCAATATCAATCGTCACACACCTACAACCAAGAGACCGCTCACGCAGTCACTTTGGACATTACGTCCCGACGCGGGCTTTTACCCAATTTCGTCCCACATCGGCAACCCTGATGTAACGGGCCATATTGCCAGGGTAGGCAATGTACTCTGGTAAACCCCCCACCTGTGAATTCAGAAATGCTCGCCAAACGCATCATCCCCTGCCTTGACGTCACCTGCGGCCGCGTGGTCAAAGGTGTCAATTTTGTGCAACTGCAAGATGCCGGTGACCCCGTGGAAATTGCAGCACGCTACAACGACCAGGGTGCTGACGAACTCGCATTTCTCGACATTACCGCCACCAGCGATGGGCGCGATGTCATTTTGCACATCGTCGAAGCTGTGGCCAGCCAGGTATTTATCCCGCTCACCGTGGGCGGTGGTGTGCGCACGGTGAACGATGTTCGCCGATTGCTGAACGCGGGTGCCGACAAAATCAGCTTTAACTCTGCCGCCATTGCCAATCCGAAAGTCATCCAAGAGGCTTCACGCAAATATGGTGCGCAGTGCATTGTGGTGGCCATTGACGCCAAGCGCCGCGTGGGCGAGGCGCTGCAACTGCG
>CAIXMC010000451.1 GCA_903920405.1 uncultured beta proteobacterium | reverse complement strand
TGTGTTTACAAGAATTATGGCGGTGATAATTGCGATCAGTTATTGGTACAACTATTGTTAAGGACTCACGTGGACATTGCACTGCTTATCAAAGCGACCATCATGGGACTTGTGGAGGGTTTGACCGAATTTTTGCCTATTTCATCAACCGGCCATTTGATTTTGGCAGGCTCATTGCTTGGATTTGACGATGACAAAGCCAAGGTGTTTGACATTGCCATTCAGACGGGTGCCATCTTTGCCGTGATTTTGGTTTATTGGCAAAAAATCTGTGACACCATGAAGGCACTGCCAACCGACCATCTGGCACAGCGTTTTTCACTGAACGTGGCAATAGCTTTTTTTCCGGCAGTCATTTTGGGCCTGTTGTTTGGCAAGGCGATCAAGGCCAATTTGTTTACACCCTTGGTGGTGGCCAGTACGTTTATCGTGGGAGGGTTGATCATCATTTGGGCTGAGCGTCGCCAGCAGCGCAACCCGGCCGTGGCGCGTATTCACGAGGTGGAGGCCATGAGCGCCATGGATGCGCTTAAAGTTGGTTTGGTGCAATGTCTGGCCATGATCCCTGGCACCAGCCGAAGCGGGGCCACCATCATTGGCGGAATGTTACTGGGCTTGTCGCGCAGGGCTGCCACCGACTTTTCGTTTTATCTGGCAATTCCGACCCTGATAGGTGCCGGAGCCTATAGCCTGTACAAAGAACGTGCACTGCTATCGGTGGCGGACTTGCCGTTGTTTGGCATTGGGCTAGTGGTTTCATTTCTCAGCGCCTGGATGTGCATCCGTTGGCTGTTGCGCTACATTGCCTCGCACAGTTTTGTTGGCTTTGCGTATTACCGAATCGTTTTTGGTCTGGTGGTGCTTGCCACCGCTTGGACGGGGGTAGTGACTTGGGCTGCCTAAACCCAAGTTGAAATCCTATCCTCTGGGGTGGTGTTTGGCGTGCAGCAGGCTTAAGCGCTCTCTCGCCACGTGGGTGTAGATTGTGGTGGTGGAAATGTCAGCATGTCCGAGCAGCATTTGGACAGCTCGCAAGTCGGCCCCATGGTTGAGCAGATGCGTGGCAAATGCGTGGCGCAGTGTGTGGGGTGATATAGGCACGTGGATGCCTGCCGACAACGCATACTTTTTCACAATCTTCCAAAACATCACCCGACTCATTCCCGTGCCTGGTGAGCTGCCTTTGTGCGTGACAAATAAGTCTTCGGTCTGATGCCCTGCCAGCAGCTCAGCGCGGGCATCTTGCAAGTAACGCTTAAGCCATTGGCTGGCAATCTCTCCAAATGGCACCAGCCGTTCTTTGTTACCCTTGCCAAATACCCTCAGCACGTTGTCGGACAAACTCACATTAAAAACTCTGAGCGTGACCAGTTCACTCACACGCAGACCACTGGCGTACATCAGTTCAAGCATGGTGCGATCACGCACCCCGTGGGCGATGCTGACATCCGGGGCTGCAAGCAAGGCCTCCACTTGAGCTTCAGTCAACGTGTTGGGCATTCTCAGGCGCGGTTTGGCGGCTAGAAGCTTTAGTGTGGGATCAAGCTCGATCAAGCCCTCACGTAGCAACCACCGAAAAAAACGCTTGAATACCGTCAATCGTCGGTTAGCCGTGGTAACTTTTGTTTGCTCGTGTTGGTGTGAAAAGTAGCTGTTGATGTCGTCTTGTGTGGTGCCAATCAGACACTTGCCCAAAGTATTTAGCCAGTGATTAAACAGGGTCAGATCCTGTCGATAGGCTGCCAAAGTATTTTTTGACAACCCATCTTCCAGCCACAAAGCATCGGTAAATGAGTCAATTAATGGGTCAAGCGGCGGCAGTGGTAAGTGAGAAGTGGAAAGTGGGAAGTGGGAATCAAATACCACTCCCAAGTCCTCACTTCCCACTGAACACTCCCCACTCCTCACACCCCACTGAACACTTCCCACTTCCCACTCCTACTTGATCCACAAACGCACCGTGTCCCAGGCACGCCCCAGCAAACCAGCGTATTCAACTCCTTGCAAGGCAAGTAGCGGTACTTCAAGCAAGGGTTGCCCGGCGCTACTGACTTTGAGTGTCCCCAGGGACTGCCCCTTGATCAAGGGTGCCACAATGGGATCAGATCGCACTATCTGGGTTGATAACTTGTCAGCCGACCCGACCGGCACGGCGACCACGATGGCACGGTCACGTCCTAATGCCACCGTTGACTCTT
>CAIXMC010000450.1 GCA_903920405.1 uncultured beta proteobacterium | reverse complement strand
TAATGAACTCACGCCCGTGAGAGTCTTTAACATCAAGAATGTTCTTGCCCTCAAGGACGGGATGGGAAACCAGGTTGCCATAGCGCTCTCCGTTGCGGGTGTCAAGAACGTAGAAATAGCCGGTCTTTCCAATCTTCATGGAGCGAAGAGTTCTTTTCAAGTTGACAAGATAGTCGGTGAAATCAAGCCCACCAAAACTCAAACCAATCAGATGGCCTTGTCCGTCCAATAGTGGGTCGTATTGCGTCATGTAATCTTTGCCAAAGAGTGTTGTTAACCCTACATAACTTTTTCCTTCACTGAGGGTTTTGAATCCGGGGTGTGTTCGGTCAAGCTGCGTGCCTAAGGCTCGATCCCCTTGCTCATTTTTGACCGATGTTGTCACCCGTACAAAGTCATCGCCGAACTTTACAAACACAGTGGCAACTGCCCCAGTGCTGCCGGTAAAGCGATCCACAACAGCAAAGTCGGAATTGAGGGATTGACCATCCATCTTTAGATTGGGTACAGGTCTGCCGCCGGTGACTAAAGTCGTTGCATCGCGTTCAATTTTTCCGCTCAAGCTAGCTTGAAAACCCTTTGCCAATACCGCCGTTCGGCTCCTGATCTCTTTGTCGGAAGAATCAATCAAATCCACCAACAGTGAGGTTTTTTCTGTCACATTAGTACTTGCCCATGTCTCTATCATTTCAGAAATTGAGTAGCCGATGCCTCCTATTAGTATAGATAAGACAATTGCAACAAGAACAAAATTTCCCATTGCCAGTCTGGTACCCAAACTGTAGGTACTCCATCCATTTGTAAATTTAGCCATGCTTGGTCTTTCAAAGGTGTTAAAACAAAGAAGTTTTGTAACTACTCACCTACGTCATTCCCGCGAAGGCGAGAATCTAGCGCAGTCTGGATTCCAGCCTTCGCGGGAATGACGAACGTGAATGTATTGATGGGATGTTGTTTCATTGGGGGCTGAGTAGTTACGAAGTTTTTTCAAATTCCAGACCACCCCGGAATTGCAATGTAAGGGAGATGGAAATTGCTGATATACCTGACTCATCAATTTTTCCCTCTGTAGCCATGAATGTAAACGGTACTTTAGCAATTTCCATCTCCCTAAGGATATGGTCAACAATAAGTTCCGCATTTGGCCGTCGGAGTTGGGATGCAATGCTAGGCGCAAATCGCGCAGTGTGGCCTAGCCACATAAGCGATTTGTAACGACGCAGTGCGCCCAAATCCGACGAGCCAAATGCGGAACTTATTATTGACCATATCCTAAATGCCTGTAACTGTAACTTGGATGCTGTCTTCAACCGCGCTTCACAAATTCCTCAAACGCATGAAGCGGTAATGGCCGGCTGAACAGATAACCCTGATAGGCTTTGCAACCGGCCTTTGCCAAGAAGTCCCGTTGCGATTCTGTTTCAACCCCCTCGGCGATGACACCTAGCCCTAGGCTTTGAGCCAGTGTCACGATGGTCTTGGCGATCGCAGCATCGTTGTTATCGACGAGCACGTCGCGGACAAAGCTCTGATCGATTTTCAACTGATCCAGCGGAAGACGTTTGAGATACTTCAGCGAAGAATAACCCGTGCCGAAATCGTCTAAAGAGAAACCCACACCCCAACTCTTCAGTGACGACATCTTGCCGATGATGTCTTCCAGGTCGGCGACCAAAAGACTCTCGGTCAGCTCCAATTTCAAACGATTTGGATTGGCGTTTGTTTTCTTGATGATGGAAAGCACCTGGCTCACAAAGTCGCGTTGACCGAACTGATGAGCGCTGACATTCACGGCAACGGTGAGGTGAGCCATCACCGGATCGTTTGCCCAAACGGCCAATTGGCTGCAAGCAGTTTCAAGAACCCAGTTGCCCAAAGGCAGAATCAACCCCGTTTCTTCTGCCAAAGGAATAAATTCGCCTGGAGACACCATCTTACGCTGGGGATGTTGCCAACGCACCAAGGCCTCGGATCCTGTAATACGACCATCGTCCATGACCTGCGGCTGAAAGTGGAGGATGAACTGGTTTTGATCCAGCGCCAGTCGGAGATCGTCTTCCAATGCGGCTCTTTCCCTCACTTTGGATTCCATGAGAGGATCAAAGAATGTCCACCCATTTCTGCCCGATTCCTTTGATCTGTACATGGCGAGATCGGCCTGCTTCATCAAGTCGTCGATGCTCATTTGCTCGCCCTTGAACAAAACAACACCCATACTTGCTGAACTGGTGCGAGTGAGTTCGTCGAGCTGGTAGGGCTGGTTGAGTGAAGCCCGTATCTTGTTCACCACCGTTTCAACGCCCTTGGCAGCATCTTCTTCATTCTTTTTCAAGTCAGCCAATACCACCACGAATTCGTCGCCCCCCAATCGTGCCACCGTATCGTAGTGTCGTACGCATGAGCCGAGACGTTCGGCGGTTTGCTTGAGAAGCAAGTCGCCTTTATCGTGGCCAAACGTATCGTTCAGGGTCTTGAAGTGATCGAGGTCGATGAACAATAGCGCACCGTAACTTCCGCTGCGATTGCTGGCCGCCATCATCTGCTTGAGGCGGTCCAGAAAGAGCGTCCGGTTGGGAAGTCCCGTGAGTTGATCAATAAAGGCGAGGTCGTGAATTCTTTCTTCGGCTTGCTTTTGTTCAGTGATATCGAATTGCGTTCCCACGTAGTGCGTGACAACGCCTTCATCGTTCTTGACAGCCGAGATGGTGAGCCACTTTGGATGCACCTCGTCATTCTTGTGTTGGTCCCAGATTTCCCCTTGCCACTTACCCGTCTGCAGGATGGTGTCCCATATTTTGCGGTAGAAAATCGCATCGTGACGCGCGGACTGAAGCAAGCGCGGCGTCTGACCGATGGATTCTTCCAATGTATAGCCAGTGTCCTCGGTGAAAGTTCGATTGACGGTCTGGATAATGCCATTCTCATCGGTGACCATGATGCTGACCTGTGCCTCAAAAGCGGTGGCGGCAATCCGCAGTTGTTCCTCCGCTAACTGTCTTGTTTGTAGTTCGCGCGTCATGCCGACAAAGGATTCCTGAACCGCGTTCGCCATGTCATTGAAGGAGGTTGAGAGTTCACCCACTTCGTCGTGCGATGTCACCGCCAGGCGATAGGCGTGATCCCCACCCTGAAAACGACGGATGCCATCGACGATGCTGGTGATTCTTGTGGTCAGAACATTGGCCATTTTGATGGCTATCGCGATGACGATCAAAATCATCACGGTCGTTGAACCCACCAAGCGCCAGCTTGTCCCGGAAAGCGTGTCATTGATGGCGGCAATGAGTTCGTGGCGACCTTGTTTGAATTCGATGTCTTTGCGGCTGATAACGTTACCGATACGCATCTTTGATTCCAAGGCCGCTTTGTGAAAGTCATCCACATTGGCGCCGATGGTGATGAAGCCAAAGCCTCGTGGCGTCTTTGCGTACTGGCCACTGTAGTAGGGAATGGTTGCCGCTGTGGTCAGTTTCCACAGACCTGAGAAGAAAATAACAAACGAACCCGAGCCGCCTCTTTCAGTGAGTTGGTTCCAGCCATGGCACTGCGGAGAAAAATTGAGGTATCGACAGTCCAGACCAACAGTCCCCGCTTTGATCAATGCGGCAGCAGGCTTCTTTTTTAAAGACTGATCCATAAACTCTGGCATCATGGCCAGAAATTCGTTGGATGGCTTGCCAGAGGCTTGCCACGCATCGTAAAGTGTCTGATCCAACCACGGTGTTTCTGGCAGACCGGTTGTTGCGTTGTACCCGGGAATGAAATAGTCGCGCGGATGCGAAATAGCGCGGCTTTTGTGATCCCACATGAAGGCATAGTTACCGACAATGGCATCTGGTATCGGTGTGTAACGCGCCGCCGTTGGCACGATGCGATCGGTGAATTGGCGAATGTGATCGTGATCCAGGGCCAAGGTGACATAGCCCAACCGGACACCGTTCTTTTCAACCGGAATCGCCCAACGCACGATGCCCCGAAAACGCTTGCCAACCGGATTTTCGGTGCCAGCATAGGCAGACTGTTCTGGCGCAAAGGCAATGCCCGCCTTCTCGGCAGCTTGTGGCGTATAGGGGCCAATAAGATGGCTACCGACGTAGGTGCCGATGACTTCCGACACATAGATTTCGTCAGGCTTTAAGCGCTGTAAATCGTTCCAATAGGTTTCCGCCTTGGCAAAAGTCTGCGCACGGTCTTTGATATCTGCAAACTTGGGCGTACCAGATTGATCCCCGGTGACTTTGACCTGCTCACGCCCATCGTTACCAACAAAGGTCATTTCCACAAAGAGAGGGCGCACTTCCATGCGGCCCAGATATTCAGGTGGACGGGCGCTAAAGTCCCTGACGTTGTCATGGATCGCCTTCTTAGGGTCTGCGGCCAGTGCTGGGTCTGCGCCCTGGGGCTCTGCCGGTTCCCAATGTTTGCCATCAGCAGCGAGCTTCCAATGCCCGTGCTCAAACAAGCTACGCACCTTGGAGGATAGAAATGCGTGATAGGCTGTCGCTATGGGTTCGATTCGAGCCGCTTGACGAATATCCCAGTCGCGATCGTAGAGAAACCCTGCGAGTGCACGTGCAGTATCCGTGGTGATCCGTTCGATGCCCTCGCGCGAGCGATCGTCGAGCGCACGCGTCGCATCTTCAATGACGGTATCGCCCATCGTATGGATGGTGGCGATCATTTGGTCGGCCATTGCGGTAGCACGCTTTGCCACCGTTATACCCAGTTGCTCCATCGCCTTCCACGCCAAAAAAGCAAGCAAGATAAGTGGTACGACTTTGATCAGCACAAAGATGCCAATTAGCTTGGCACGAATCCCGCTGAATTGATTGCGAATCCACAGTGATACTTTCAATGCATCTCTCCAAAATCTGAGGTTGGTCAGGTTCATGCTGGATAAAATGAGCTATTACTTTAGGATGTGGTCAGTGATAAGTTCCCCATTTGGCCGTCCGAGTTGGGATGCAATGCTAGGCGCAAATCGCGCGGTGTGGCCATGCCACATAAGCGATTTGTAACGACGCAGTGCGCCCAAATCTGACGAGCCAAATGGGG
>CAIXMC010000449.1 GCA_903920405.1 uncultured beta proteobacterium | reverse complement strand
CCCCATTTGGCTCGTCAGATTTGGGCGCACTGCGTCGTTACAAATCGCTTATGTGGCATGGCCACACCGCGCGATTTGCGCCTAGCATTGCATCCCAACTCGGACGGCCAAATGGGGAACTTATCACTGACCACATCCTAACCATCGTCAGGTACTGCCACGGATCTTGATTTTGCCAGCCCTCTTCTTGCTTCGCTAGAATAAACAAATCATCCCTATCAAGTTCATTGTTATGACACCACCCAATTGCTTCATCAACGGCAGCATTGTTGCCTTGGTCACACCCATGCAGAGCGATGGCAGTGTTGATTACCCGACATTGCGCAAATTGATCGATTGGCATGTTGCACAAGGAACCCGCTGCATTGGCGTGGTAGGCACCACCGGCGAATCTCCTACGGTCAATGTTCATGAACACTGCGAAATCATTCACGTCGCCGTAGAACAGGCAGCAGGTCGGGTGCCCATCATGGCGGGCTGTGGCTCCAACTGCACGGCTGAAGCGATTGAGCTAGCGAAGTTTGCCAAAAATGTAGGGGCAGATTGTCAGCTTCAAGTCGTGCCCTACTACAACAAACCCACCCAGGAAGGTATTTACCAGCACTTCAATGCCATAGCGCAAGCCGTTGATTTTCCTATGATTTTATACAACGTGCCTGGGCGTTCAGTGGCCGACATGACCACGCCTACCGTACTGCGTCTGGCAGCGTTGCCCGGCATCATAGGCATCAAGGAAGCCACGGGCAATATAGACCGCGCCCTGTGGCTGATTCGTGAGTCGCCCCCAGGTTTTGCTGTTTATTCGGGTGATGACCCCACCGCCGTGGCGCTGATGCTGTGTGGCGGACAGGGCAACATCAGCGTCACTGCCAATGTAGCCCCTCAGTTGATGAACGAGTTATGCCAGGCTGCCTTGGCAGGTGATATCAAAACTGCGATGGCCATTCAGTTTAAATTGATGCCCTTGCACAAAAATTTATTTATTGAAGCCAACCCCATCCCTGTGAAATGGGCGATGGCGCGTCTGGGTTTATGCGGTGGTACATTGCGCCTGCCCATGACCGCGCTCACCTCCGCCAACGAAGCCGTGCTTGAAGATACCCTTCGCTCTTTGGGTCTGCTTTAACCTCTGATTTTATTTTTTTGAAAGGACTTTTGTGAATACTTCGTCCAAAATTTTTTCTCTTGGCTTGACACTCACACTGGGTGCATGCTCAGTGCTTCAAACTGACAAGGTTGATTACAAGAGTGCTGCCCAGGCTCCCACCCCAGGGCTTGATGTTCCTCCTGATTTAACCCAGTTATCCCGAGAGACCCGCTACGCCGTGCCTGGCACGCCGGTCACAGCCTCCAGTTTTCAATTGGGCCAGACTCCCAATACCAACACGGCCGTGCTATCGGTAGGTGATGTGCGCATTGACCGTGCAGGCACCCAACGCTGGCTGGTGGTGAACCGCCCTGCTGACCAACTGTGGGAACCTGTGAAGGATTTTTGGAAGGAAAACGGTTTTTCGTTGACCCTGGATCAAGCCAACCTAGGCGTTATGGAAACCGACTGGGCTGAAAACCGCGCCAAAATTCCCCAGGACTTTATTCGCAATACTTTGGGCAAACTCCTCAATTCGCTTTATTCCACCGGTGAACGAGACAAATTCCGTACACGCCTTGAACGCAACACCCAGGGCGGTACTGATATTTTCATCAGCCACCGTGGCATGGTTGAGGTCTATGGTGATACCCACAAAGAGCAAACCGTATGGCAACCCAGACAGGCTGACCCCGAGTTGGAAGCCGAATTTTTGCGCCGTTTGATGGTCAAGCTCGGTGTATCGCAAGAGCAATCCAACACCTTGTTAGCCGCAGGTGTGGTGGACAACAGCGTGCGTCTGCGCGTGGTGAATGGTCTGACGGTGCTGGAGTTAGACGATGGTTTTGACCGTGCATGGCGGCGTGTTGGCTTGTCTTTGGACCGCACCAGTTTTACAGTGGAAGACCGGGATCGCACCAGGGGCATTTACTTTGTGCGCTACGTGGCCCCAGTAGCTGACAAGGCAGAGGGTGGTTTTTTCAGCAACCTCTTTCGCTCTTCCAAGCCCGAACCCACCCCGCAAAAATTCCGTATCACGGTCGAAAGTAAGGGGGACATCAGCACCGTGTCAGTTCAAAACGCAGAAGGTTTTCCTGCCGATGAAGCCGATGTGCAACGCATGGTGAAATTGTTGGCGGATGATTTGAAATAGCCAACAATGTTGTTTTGACTATCAAAAAGATAGCTAACTACGCAAGCTGGACGTGCGTTAGAGGCCAATTTGTTATACAAAGAAACTCACTCGAATTCGCGCAGCTTGACAAGTGAACGTTGCCGCCTCCACATCCCATGAAATCGCACCCCGCCCTCATGACAACAGGGGTGCGTTTCAAAGTGATGTGGCGCAATACAAAAACCAAATCCCCCCTAACCCCCAATGGCACTACTTTAAGCAAAAACATCTGCCATTTTGAGATCCCGCTGCGCTTGTAATTGCGCCTTGAGTACGGCTCGCGGTTGCGTTAAAAACACATGACCTTTTG
>CAIXMC010000448.1 GCA_903920405.1 uncultured beta proteobacterium | reverse complement strand
GTCTGGCGTGCTGCCCATGTCGTGACGGTTGATGCCTTGTGCCTGCAACTGGCGTTCCACCACAATTTGGGTGGCAATGCCTGCATGGTCGGTACCAGGAATCCACGCCGTGTTAAACCCTTTCATGCGGTGGTAGCGCGTCAGGCTGTCCATGATGGTTTGGTTAAACGCATGACCCATATGCAATGTGCCCGTGACGTTGGGGGGCGGCAACTGAATGGCAAAGTTTTGTCCCTGTGCAGCAGCTTCAGGGCTGGTGACTCCCGTACCGCGAAAGCCTGCAACACTGTAGCCACGCTTTTCCCACTCTGGCCCCCAGCGGGCTTCGAGGGCGGCGGGTTCAAAAGATTTTGACAAGCTGTCAAGGCCGGGTTGGTGCAAGGTAGGGGTCATGGGTGTCGTTTTAAATGATCTTTTATCACGGAAAACGGCACTCTGAAGTGCCGTTACAGTAAAAATAATAGAGGGAACAAAGAGTTATATTTTACCAACCAGATCGATCGAAGGTTTCAGTGAGGCAGCGCCGCTATGCCACTTGGCAGGGCACACTTCGCCCGGGTGGTCATAAACATATTGGGCGGCTGTCACCTTGCGCAACAGCTCTTTGGCATCACGACCAATGCCATTGTCATGAATTTCACACAGTTTGATTTGACCTTCAGGATTGATGACAAAAGTGCCGCGAAGTGCCAAGCCCTCTTCTTCAATCATGACTTCAAAGTTGCGCGACAGTCTGCCGGTGGGGTCACCAATCAGTGCATATTTAACTTTTTGAATGGCGGGGGAAGTATCTGCCCAAGCCTTGTGGGCAAAGTGGGTATCTGTAGAAATGCCATAAATGTCAGCACCAATTTTTGAAAATTCAGCGTGAGTGTCGGCAAGGTCTTCAAGCTCGGTGGGACAAACAAACGTAAAGTCAGCAGGGTAAAACACCAGCACAGACCATCTGTCCATGAACGTTTGTTCGCTCACTTCAATAAATTGGCCCGCTTGGTACGCTTGGGCAGTAAAAGGTTTAACCTGGGTATTGATCAATGACATGAATGACTCCTGAAAAATGGGGTTAAAAAGACATCGGCACTATTACCGATAGACGCCATCATAGCCGCGACCTGGGGTGTCGAAATTCGATGCTTTTTGCTCAATTTTCGTAACCGTTGACACCCCGTATTCTGCGTTTTACAATGACAGGTGTCCATGTCAGCTTTTGACATTCAAAACACCCGAGAATGTTGCGACCATCGTTATGGATGACCATATCCCATGTGGGTACACACCTCACAAGTCCATGGTGAGCTTCACAGTTTCTCATGAACACCGTACATTGATTTTGGGTCATCAAGATGTCTATCACACCAATATCAACCCACGCTTCTGTCACAGAAAACTTTGAAAAAATTTCTGACTTGCGTTTTCAAAAATTGTTTGAAGATGCAGATGCCATGTCCATACAAGGATATTTGCCTGATGGAACGGTCGTCTATTGGAACCGTGCTTCAGAGGCCATTTATGGCTACAGCGCCGCTGAAGCTCTGGGCGGTAATCTGCTCAATTTGATCATCCCGCCGGACATGCGCTCCATCGTCAAGGACGCAGTGCGCCACATGTTTGAGACCGGTCAGGGCATACCGCCTGGTCGCTTGAACCTGATGCATAAGGATGGTCACGTCGTCCCGGTTTATTCCAGCCACACGGTTGTTCATGTTGCAGGGCATCTGCCCGTTCTGTTTTGCATGGACATTGATGTGAGCGCCCTGGCCAAGGCCGAAGAGGATCTGCGTGTCGCCGCGACGATCTTTGAGTCGCAGCAAGGCATGGTCATCACCGATACCGATGGCAATATCTTGCGTGTGAACCAGGCCTTCATGCAGATGACGGGCTATGGCGCAGATGAAGTTCTTGGCCAAAACCCGCGCCTGCTGGCATCGGGTCGCCATGATGTGGTTTTCTACAAGGCCATGTGGCATAGCATTGTGTGTGAGGACAACTGGCATGGCGAAATCTGGAATCGACGCAAAAATGGCGATATTTTTCCCACGTGGATCGACATCAGTGCCGTAAAAGATGCAGACGGTCAGCTCACCCACTATGTGGCCACTTGCACGGACATCACTTCACGCAAGAGTGCCGAAGACCAGATCAACTACCTGGCTTTTTATGACCCCTTGACGCATTTGCCCAACCGCCGCCTGTTGCTCGATCGCCTGGAGCAGGCCATTGCAACCTGTGCCAGGCATCAATGCAAAGGCGCCTTGTTGTATGTTGATCTGGATAACTTCAAGACCCTCAATGAAACGCTGGGTCATTTGCAGGGCGACTTGCTTTTGGAAATGGCTGCCAAGCGTCTGATGACCTGCGTGCGCGATGATGACACGGTGGCGCGCTTAGGGGGCGATGAGTTTGTAGTGATGATCGAACATCTCAACTTCAGCGCGTTTGACGCGGCGACCCAGGCCGAAGCTGTCGGTCACAAAATTCACCAGGAACTCAGTCAGAGCTACCCCATCGGCCCCTTCGAGCATCACAACACGTCCAGCATCGGGATCACCCTTTTTGGCACGCTTGAAACCACTGAGGAGCCACTGAAGCGCGCCGAGATGGCCATGTACCAGGCCAAAGCAGCAGGGCGCAACCAACTGCGATTTTTTGATGCACAGATGCAGGTGATGGTTACGGTGCGATCTGCACTGGAGCGAGATTTGCGCGAAGCTGTACGCCAAAATCAGTTTGTTCTGCATTATCAGGCGCAGGTGAACACCAGTGGCTTGACGGGTGCCGAGGTTCTGGTGCGCTGGCAGCATCCCGTGCGAAACATGGTGGCTCCGACAGAGTTCATTCCCTTAGCCGAAGAAACGGGCCTGATTCTGCCGTTGGGCCAGTGGGTGCTTGAGACCGCCTGCGCCCAGTTGGCGGCCTGGGCTGTGCAGCCCACTTTGGCGTATCTGACACTGGCCGTGAACGTTAGCGCCAAGCAGTTTTATCAGGAAGATTTCGTAGCACAGGTGCAAGCCACTCTGGCACGCACCGGTGCCAACCCCCATCGGCTTAAACTGGAACTCACCGAAAGTCTTTTGGTCACCGACGTGGAGAGCATCATTCTCAAAATGTCGGCGCTAAAAAGTCTTGGACTGAGCTTCTCACTCGATGACTTTGGGACAGGGTACTCGTCGCTTTCTTACCTCAAGCGTCTGCCGCTGGATCAGCTCAAAATTGACCAGGGTTTTGTTAAAAATATTTTGACAGACTCAAACGACGCAGCCATTGCCAGAATGGTGGTGGCGCTGGCCGAAAGTCTGGGTCTGGCCGTGATTGCCGAGGGTGTAGAAACAAAAGCACACCAGGAATTTCTGGCGCACATCGGCTGTCATGCCTACCAAGGCTATTTGTTCAGCCGTCCCATTGCGCTGGAAGATTTTGAAAAATTTGCGCAGCAGTATTGAATCGTTGAAATAAAAATTTTTGGAGACACTTTTATGTTGCAATTGAATCACTTAACAGAAACCGCCACAGAGGTTCGCCGTGCCGATTACACGGCACCGGCATTCTGGATTGACACGGTTCATTTGACGTTTGACCTAGACCCCGCCCAAACCCGTGTGTTGAACAAAATGCGGCTTCAACGCAACCCCGATGTACCCGCACAAGCCCTCCAACTTGACGGGGATGATCTGAACCTAAAGCACGTGCTGGTCAATGGCGCGGACACTTCGTTCAGGATGGATAGCCGTGCCTTGGTACTGGACAACCTGCCTGATGAGGGCAGCTTTGAACTGGAAATTTTGACCACATGTACCCCCATCAACAACACGTGGCTTTCAGGCCTGTATGTCAGTCACGATTCTTTTTTTACCCAGTGTGAGGCCGAAGGTTTCAGGCGCATCACCTATTACCTTGATCGACCGGATGTGATGGCATGCTTTACCGTCTTGCTGCGTGCTGACAAAGAAAAATACCCCGTGCTGCTCTCCAATGGCAACCTGGCAGACAGTGGCATGCTCGAAGGTGCAGGTAACGAGGGCAAACACTTTGCCACCTGGGTTGATCCCTTCAAAAAACCCAGTTATCTGTTTGCACTGGTGGCGGGCAAACTGGTGTGCCGTGAACAACGCGTGACCTCTCGCGCAGGAAAAGACCACTTGTTGCAATTGTTTGTACGCCCAGGCGATCTGGACAAGACCGAACACGCCATGAAATCGCTCATCAACGCTGTGATGTGGGATGAGGCACGTTTTGGATTGTCGCTGGATCTGGATCGCTTCATGGTGGTGGCCACCTCTGACTTCAATATGGGGGCCATGGAAAACAAAGGCCTGAACATCTTTAACACCAAGTATGTGTTGGCCAATCAGGCCACGGCAACCGACAGTGACTTTGCCAACATTGAGAGCGTGGTAGGTCATGAATATTTTCATAACTGGACGGGTAACCGCATCACTTGCCGCGACTGGTTTCAGTTAAGCCTGAAAGAAGGTCTGACGGTGTTTCGGGATCAGGAATTCAGCATGGATTTGTGCAAAGAGCCGTCAGCGCGCGCTGTCAAACGCATTGAAGATGTTCGTGTGTTGCGCACGGTGCAGTTCCCTGAAGACGCAGGCCCTATGGCCCACCCGGTTCGGCCTGACAGTTACATTGAAATCAATAACTTTTATACCGTCACTGTCTATGAAAAAGGGGCAGAGGTGGTGCGCATGATGCAAACCCTGGTGGGTAAACCCGGCTTTGCGAAAGGCATGACGCTGTACTTTGCACGGCACGACGGCAGCGCTGTCACTTGTGATGACTTTGCACAAGCCATTGCAGATGCCAATCCTGATTCGGCCTTGGCCCGACTTTTGCCCCAGTTCAAGCATTGGTATAGCCAGGCTGGTACACCACGGCTGGCTGTCACCTCTCATTACGACACGACAGCACACACTTACACGCTGAACTTTTCCCAAAGCTGCCCAGCCACGCCAGGTCAGATCAGCAAAGCCGTTTTTGTCATTCCCATCAGTCTGGGCTTGGTTGGTGCTGTCAGCGGTGCATCTTTGCCGCTACAAGTTCAGGGTGTTCTGCACCCATCAGATAACTGCTACTTATTTGTCATGGCACAGGCCACAGAGTCCATCACATTTGAAAATGTCATGGAAGAGCCAGTGCCTTCGATTTTGCGCGGCTTTAGCGCCCCCGTGATCGTTGATTTTGCCTACACCGATGCCCAATTGCTGACCCTGTTGGCCAACGACCCCGACCCCTTTAACCGATGGGAAGCAGGTCAGCGTCTGGCCTTGCAAAGTGCTATTGCATCAATAGCTAACAACGTAGGCCTGACGTGCGTTAGAGGCCTAAATGATACTTATATTTCAGCCATGCGTGACGTGCTTCGACACCCCACGCTCGATGCTGCATTCAAGGAGTTGGTGCTCACCCTACCCTCTGAAACCTACATGGCCGAGCAACTCGATGAGGTCGATCCACAAAAAATTCATGCCGTGCGCGAAGCCATGCGCATTCAATTGGCCACTGCCTTGCTGCCAGACTGGCAATGGGCGTTTGAGACGCACTGCGACAACGGCAGTTATCAGCCCGATTCTGTATCGAGTGGTCGACGTGCTCTGGCGGGTTTGGCTTTGAACTGTCTTTGTCTGGCTGCGGTCAAGGGTGTGGTGATGGTGGCAAAACAGGTGTGGCCTGGCAAAACCTACCAACGATTCAAAGATGCCAACAACATGACCGACCGTTTGAACGCTTTGAGCGCTTTGGTTCACAGTGGTCATGAACTGGCCAAACCTGCACTGGAGCGTTTTTACAGTTTGTTCAAAACCGAAGAACTGGTAAAAGACAAATGGTTTGCCTTGCAAGCCAGTTGCAGCGATCAAGGCGGGCAAGTGCTGCCGTCAGTGCGTGAATTGCTTCATCACCCGGATTTCAATCTGCACAACCCCAACCGGGCGCGCAGCCTGATTTTTGGTTTTTGCAACGGCAATCCGGGCGCGTTTCACCGCCATGATGCTGGAGGTTATGTGTTTTGGAGTGAGCAGGTTTTAGCGCTGGACGCCATCAACCCTCAAGTTGCAGCCCGTTTGGCGCGTGCCTTGGACCGCTGGCAAAAACTTGCACAGCCTTACCGCGATGCTGCACACGAAGCGCTGAAGCGGGTGGCGGCTCATGCTGAATTGAGCATGGATGTGCGCGAAGTGGTGAGCCGTGCTCTGGCAGATTGATGCAGGGTAACCGTTTAGGATGTGGTCAGTAATAAGTTCCCCATTTGGCCGTCAGAGTTGGGAGGCAATGCTAGGCGCAAATCGCGCGGTGTGGCCATGCCACATAAGCGATTTGTAACGACGCAGTGCGCCCAAATCTGACGAGCCAAATGCGGAACTTATATCAGGGACTCTTGGTAGTCTGCTGCGCTAAGCGCAGTTCAATTTGGTCAGACCCAATGGCACCCGGTACGCGTGAACCATCTGCAAACACGATCGTGGGTGTGCCGGAAATTTTGTATTTGCGACCCAGTTCAACATTGCGAACAAGAGCTTCACGATCACAAGTGGCATCCAGGGGTGCGATGTCACGCACCATCCAGTCTTGCCAAGTTTTGACTTTGTCTTTGGCACACCAGATGTTTTTGGCCTTGTCGACAGAACTGGCACCCAGGATGGGATACAAAAACAGATGAATCGTCACATTGCTTACCTTAAGCAAGTCCCTCTCAAACTTTTTGCAATAGCCGCAATTCGGGTCTTCAAATAAAGCAAGCCGTCGCTGTCCATTGCCACGCACAATGGTCAAAGCATCCTTGATAGGAAGTGCATCAAAATGGATGGCGTTCAGCTTGTCCACTCGCTCTTGCGTCAGATTGCGACGCTGTTTGGTGTCAATCAGGTTGCCTTGAATCAGATAATTGGCCTGCGCATCGGTGTAGTAAATATCCGTGCCATTGACCCGAATCTCAAAAATGCCAGGAACCGGCGTTTTGCTAATTTCATCAATTTTGGGCAGTTGGGTGATGCGATCGCCCAGATTTTTGCGAATGACCGCATCTTGCGCCATGGCGCTTGTTGCATTGCAAGCTATCAGCAAAACCACTGACAACAGTTTGTATTTGAGTCGTTCCATGATTCTCCTTAAATTCCTGATTGTCCCCATGCCTTGCGCCAAGCCAAACGAAGACGATGCATTTTTTCATTGGTTTCAGGCAATTGGCCGGCATTTGTCCATGCTTGCTTGATAAACACCCAGATCAGCAAGACAAAGCCCGTGGCCAACATGACCAATATGGAAATCAGTGCTTTTTTGGGTTTGCTCTTTAATTCAGGAGGAACAGCCACATCAACAACCTGAATCACAGGTCCTTCCCGACTTTCGTCAATGCGCGCCATTTCATATTGTTTGGTAAAAAGTTCAAACAAAGTTTCAAAGTACTTGAATTCCCTGAATTTACTGACATAGTCGTCAGGGTTACCCTGGGCTGAAGGTTCTTCCTTCCTGGACTGAGCCAGTTGTGAACGCATGGCAGACAATTCGGTTTGTGCTTGTTTAAAGTCGGGTGCAGATTCAGTCAGATAGCCACGCATGGAGGCCAGCTTGATCTCTTGGGAAGTGATGGCAGCTTTCAGCTTTGCCACACCTTCTACCGCTGCCGCGGGGCTGGTTTTGAGGACATTGCCATCGATACCACTGGATTTGAGTGCCGTCTCTGCCTTGATAAGCTGATCTTTGGCAATGCCCATTTGCTTTTCAAAAAAAACTCTGCGTTGCTGGGCTTCAGTGATAGCCAGGCGACTTAACAAGCGGGTCAATTCTTCAATGCAAGCATTGGCCAGTTGAGCTGCAAAAACAAAATCTTTGTCACTGGCTTCGATGGTAATCAGTCCATCCTTACCGCCAGACACCAGCACATTGCTGTCCAATACCTTTCGGGCATTCTCGCGAAACTTTTCGTCGTATCGGTCCAGCAATTTAAAACGGTCTATCAATGTATCTTGAATAGTACGGCTTTTTAAGAGAGAGACATACTGGTCAGAAGGATTTTTCAGTCCCGCTGCCCCTGCCAAACCACCCAAGCCACCCAAAGACTGTAACATGGACGCAGCAGCACTTTGCTGTTGCTGTGGGGGCAAAAATTTGGCAGTAGCGGTAAAGGTTGGAGGGATCACATACGCAACGCCTAGCGCCAACAAACCCGCAAGCAAAGGGCCAAACACCAACAGACGCAGGTTATCCACCACCACTTGCAGCAAGTCAAGCAGGCTAATCTCATCGGTTTCAGATTCCAAACATGCTTCCAAAGCCGATACGGGAGTATTTGAACTGTCCATAAAGTAAGTAACCTAATACCCCATTGACTTGAAAGCCGCAGCACCCAGACCCAAATTGGCAAGAATTTGCGTCCAATCCTTAAAACCGCGAAGAATGGCGGTATAGCGGGTTTCACGGTCTAACTTGGCTGGTACCACAACAGTATCTCCTGGCATGACAGACAAAGACTCAAAACCACCAAATAAGCCACTGTGATCCATGCTGGCCACAATACTGCCATCAGCACGCAACACAAATATTTGATCAGGCTCTGCATCTTCAGTCAAGCTGGCAGATTTGATGATGTCACCCACAGTTTTGCCAGGTTTGTAGATAAACATGTTCTCATTGTTCACAGAGCCAAAAGCTGCCACAAAGCCTGGCACACTGGGAATCAGGATATGGTCACCATCTTCCAGAGTTAGAGCAGGCAGGTCAGATAAGCCTTGGCATTGGGGGTTCAGCTCTAGGGCCAGGCGTCCACCGCTCTTTAAAGTTCTCAGTCGCTCTATCTGGCTTTTCATTTGCGCTTGTTGCTGCTGCAAAATAACCGCGGCCTGTGTGTTGTCAGCCCCTATTCGGTTGGCTAATAGATTGCCGGATTGCGCCTGAGTTTGCGCTTCAAGCCGACGAATCAATGCGTCAAGGTTTTGTTGCTGGCGTACACGCACCGATTCGCGATGAAGTTCAATACCAAACACATAGGCCTGTGGGGTCAAACCGCCCACCCTTTTGATGAGTTGGGGCAACGTTTCACCCGTCAAAGTCTGATAGACACCCGGCGCTGCTACCTCACCTTCAACACGCACCAAACGCGACTGTCGTTCTTGCGGTAAGCGAAGGTCATGTTGGCTCAGGATGGTGACCACGTCCCCAGGTTGCAAAGCCAGATTGTGAGCGGGGTCTTTTTGAAACACCAACCGCCCTAAGTTAAATGGAATCAATTGATTATTCAGGTTATTGCGGTCAATACGTTCAATCACGGCATAGTCCCAGTTGATTTGATCGACCATGTTGCGCATGCGAGATTCCAAGGAATTACCGGATTCTTTGGCAACATCTGCTTTTTGTACCAGGATATTTTTTCGCTTGAAATAATCAGAAGTGATGAGAGCATCCCTGTCGGGAATAAGGTCAGTGAGTTTCATGCCTTCGAACCAACTGTAGCGAATGGGTTCAGCCACAACCCCCTGAAGCGTGACCGCATTGGCAAATGCAGGGCTGATGTCAAGCAATACCAGCACATCACCATCGTGCAAGGGCTGTTGCATGCCCATTTCGTCGAGCACAATTTCCTGAATCTGTCTGGGAGCGAGTTGGTCGTGCGTGATGCGCTCCAAAAGTGCTTTTTTGGATTGTGCAAGAACGGGCACACCACCTCCCAAAGACAAGATGTCGGCAATGCTGGTGGGTGAGGGTTTGAGTTCGAAAATAGTAGCCTGATCAACAGCACCCGTTACGGCCACCCGTGCGCCCGCGGGAGGAATCACGATGACATCACCTGAGAGCAAGGGTACATCGTGTGATTTGTCACCCTTGGCAATAAAGTCATATAAATCCAAAGTGCTGATGGTTTTGCCAGCGCGCTTTAATTCAATGGTACGCATAGAACCATTGGCACTGGGGCCGCCACTGGCAAACAAGGCATTCACCAGTGTGCTGAGACTAGAGAGTTGAAAGGTGCCGGGCTGCTGCGCATGCCCTACCACATATACCAAAATACCACGCAAACGCCCCAAGGAGGTGTTGACTTTGAAATTGGTAAAAACTTTGCCCAAATGAAGGGTTAAAGTTTTTTCAAGGTCACGCACCGCAACACCCGCCAAGGTCACCGCACCCACTTTGGGAAGATTCACTTGACCATTACGATCCAATACCATAGTGGCAGTGAAATCTTGTGGTCCTGTGACTTGCAGTTGAACTTCGTCACCGGGACCCAAAACATAACTGTCAGGAGCAGGCACGGCTGTGTTGGTTAAGTAAGACTGGGGAGATTCAAACAAATCGCGACCATAAATGGGCAACAGGCGTCCTGTGGTGTCTTGCACAAAACGCTGAAATTGGTTAGGGACTGTTACTCGCACAGGAGGGCGAGGGATCACAGTGGCTGTGCCAGGTGAAACCGGTTCAGTGTTTTTGTGTGTTAATTGAAGTAACTGACTAGAAGGTAAATCACCCCCTTCCAACACCGTGGAAGACGGAGTTAAACGGCTGGCATCTACAGGCGTGTAAAGGAAGGTAGAGTTTTCAGTCTTGTCGGATGTTGCCAGGCCAGTTTGCGCCTGTACACCTGTACATAAACACAAAACCAGCAACACAAAACAAAACAAACGATATAACGGCAACTGAAGAGTGTGAATCACATGCATGAAAGAGAGAATCGTTGTAAAACAAAAAAAGTAACCATTTACATCACTTAATATATTAAAATCAAGAAGTTATATGTTAAACGCTATAGATTTTAAACCAAAAATAGCAGGTGTTTTTAACTCATTGATTTATAACAAATCGAGGTGGCTAAGGATGTGGTCAGTAATAAGTTCCCCATTTGGCCGTTAGAGTTGGGATGCAATGCTAGGCGCAAATCGCGCGGTGTGGCCATGCCACATAAGCGATTTGTAACGACGCAGTGCGCCCAAATCTGACGAGCCAAATGGGG
>CAIXMC010000447.1 GCA_903920405.1 uncultured beta proteobacterium | reverse complement strand
CTGTGGCGATGTTTTTAGCCGCAGTTTTTGGCGCGTTTGTCGCTGCTCGTCAAAGCTGGTTACAGTGGAATCCCCCTGAATCTGCCGCTTGCGGTCGTGATTTTTACAACATGATTGAAAATTTTCCCTTAAGCCGCGCCATCCCTATGATTTTCAAAGGAAGTGGTGATTGTGCTGCCATTGATTGGACATTCCTGGGGGGGTCCATCGCCAATTGGTCATTCGTCTTTTTTACATTGTTCGCCATCCTGGCATTGCTTATTTTTTGGCGAAAAATCATCAAGGCAACGGCAAGTCCATCAGTTTCTTGACCAGTACTTGGCTTTTTCTGTCCCAGTTGTACTTTCTCTTGCGGGCATCAGGCAGCCAGTCAGCGTCCACCTGCACAAAACCCCGCTTTAAAAACCAGTGCATCGTTCGTGTTGTCAGCACAAAAATGCTGTCCAGACCCGCCAGTTTGGCGCGTTGCTCTATGCGTTTAAGCACCCGCTCGCCATCACCCTGACCCTGCGCTTGGGGCGACACTGTCAGCGCTGCCATTTCAGCCGTGCGCGCTTCAGGGTAGGTGTAAAGCGCAGCACACGCAAAAATCACCCCGTCATGTGCAATCACTGTGTAAAGACCCGCATCGCGTTCAATTTCCGTGCGACTACGTTTGACCATGGTGCCGTCTTTTTCATACGGTTCAATCAGTTGCAAAATGCCACCCACATCATCCACATTGGCTTCGCGCAAACTTTCCAGTTTTTCATCGACCACCATAGTGCCTATCCCGTCGTGGACATAAACCTCTAGCAAAATAGAACCATCGACAGCAAAAGGAATGATGTGGCTGCGCTCAACACCTCCTTTGCAGGCCTTCACACAATGCTGCAGGTAAAAGGCAATGTCACTGGGTTTGTCGAAAGAGGGCATATCTGCCAGTAGTTTTTCAGCAGCTTCCAGCGGCAGTTCAGTGTCAATGGGATTATCTTCACTAACGATTTTTTCTGGCACAGTGGGAATGCCCTCTACTTCCGTCACGAAAATCAGCTTGTCAGCCTGTAATGCGACAGCCACCGAGGTGGCGACCTCTTCCATAGTCAAATTGAAAGCCTCGCCGGTAGGTGAAAAGCCGAAGGGCGACATCAGCACCAGTGCGCGCATTTCAAGTGATCGGATGATGCCTGCCGTGTCTATTTTGCGCACGACGCCTGAGTGCAAAAAATCAACCCCTTCCACAATGCCTACAGGCCGTGCGGTCAAAAAATTGCCAGAAATCACCCGCACCGTCGCACCGGCCATGGGTGAATTGGGCAGACCCTGACTAAAGGCCGCCTCAATTTCATAGCGCAACTGGCCGGCTGCCTCTTGTGCGCAGTCCAATGACACTTCATCGGTAATGCGAATGCCTTTGAAATATCGAGATGTATGCCCTTTGGCCTTGAGCTGCTCATTGACTTGCGGCCGAAAGCCATGCACCAGTACCACCTTGACCCCCATGCTTTGAATCAATGCCAAATCTTGCGCCAAATTGGGCAGCTTGCCCGCAGCAATGGCCTCACCGCACACACCGACCACAAAAGTCTGATTGCGAAATTTATGGATGTAGGGCGCAACCGAGCGAAACCAGGGAACGAAGGTAAAGTTAAAAATGGAACTCATGGAAAAAGCCAGAACTATGGGCTGGCACTGGTTCAGTTGAACAGGATTTGAGAAAATTCATTTTAGAAGACGGGTCGGACAGAGACTCGCCTGCCTGGAAAATAAGGTACTCGCGTACACTGTAGAGAATCTGAGACAAGCCTCTCGTGCAAGCATTCGTGGAGTTCGTGCGAAAAATTATCATGGCCGGCGATCCTGCACAGATGCTTGAGGAACTCAGTAAAAAAAAGAAAGACGCTGTTTGCTTTGTCACCCTCAAAAAAACAATTGAAACTGATGAAATTCTTTCGGATCACCTTTTGCCTGTTGCTGATTTGGCCGCTATGTGCTTTTTGGGTTCATGCCGAAAAAGCGGACCGCGACAGGCCCATGAACATTGAAGCCGATGCCTTGCGCTATGACGATGCCCTGCAGCAGAGCGTGTTTACGGGCGCGGTGGTCTTGACCAAAGGCACGATTGTGATGCGTGGCGACAAAATGGAGGTTCGCCAGGACCCGCTCGGCTATCAATATGGCGCCATCACTGCCAGCCTTGGCAAAAAGGCTTTTTTCCGGCAAAAACGCGAGGGTGTAGATGAGTTCATGGAAGGCGAAGCCCAATCCATTGAATACGACGGGCGTGCAGATACCGTCAAATTAATTGCTGGAGCGCAGTTGCGGCGCTATCGCGGTGCTGTCGTAAGCGATGAATTCAGCGCTGCGGTCATTGTCTATAACAACACCACGGGTGTCTTTACACTAGACGGCTCGCCGGGTTCGGCTCGGTCAAAAGGCGGCAAGGTTCACGCCATGCTAACCCCAAAATCTGTCACACCACCTGCCCCTGCCACTGAACTGCAGAGCAGCCCACAGCTAACCCCGCCACAATGACCATGCCTACCGCCCTGCCCTCTCGATTGCACGACTGTGTAAGCCGATTGCAGGCACGGCATTTGCAAAAATTTTATGGCAGCCGCAAAGCCGTGAAGGATGTGTCGCTTACCGTATGCAAGGGTGAAGTGGTGGGTTTGCTTGGCCCCAATGGCGCTGGAAAAACCACGTCGTTTTACATGATTGTGGGCTTGGTGCGTGCCAGTGCGGGGGAAATCAGCATTGATGGGCAGTCGATTGAACACATGCCCATCCACCGACGTGCCCGCCTGGGTTTGAGTTACCTGCCTCAAGAAGCCTCTATTTTTCGCAAACTCAACGTCGCTGACAATGTTCGAGCCGTGCTGGAGCTTCAACACGACGAGCATGGCAACCCCTTGGACGAACCTGAAATTGAAAAGCGTCTGAGCACTTTATTGCAAGATTTGCGAGTCGATCACCTGCGTGAGTCTTCGGCACTGGCGCTCTCAGGCGGTGAACGTCGGCGGGTGGAAATTGCCCGCGCACTGGCCACTGAGCCACGTTTTATTTTGCTCGATGAGCCTTTTGCCGGCATTGACCCCATTGCCGTGATTGAGATTCAGCGCATCATCGGCTTTCTGAAAAGTCGTGGCATTGGGGTACTCATCACCGACCACAATGTGCGTGAAACCCTGGGAATTTGCGACCACGCTTATATCATCAGCGACGGCAGCGTGCTGGCGCAAGGAACTCCCGCCGAGATTGTCAATGACGTGGAAGTGCGTCGGGTCTATCTGGGCGAACACTTCAAAATGTGATGCAACAGGGTCTGTCATTGCGCGTTTCGCAGCATCTGGCGCTCTCACCCCATTTGCAGCAATCCATTCGCCTGCTTCAACTCTCCACATTGGAATTTGAACAAGAAGTAGGGCAAATGCTCGATGACAACCCTTTTCTGGAACGATTACAAAACGATGCAGAACGTGAATTGTTTGGTGTGGCACAGGCCGATACACCGGTCAGTCAAAGCGACCTTGAATCAGAAACTGCTATTTATTCTATAGCTAACAACGCAAGCCAGTCAAGCGATGGAGGCCAAAATGATGATGAGAATTCA
Organism: uncultured beta proteobacterium; assembly: GCA_903920405.1. Classification (GTDB taxonomy): domain Bacteria; phylum Pseudomonadota; class Gammaproteobacteria; order Burkholderiales; family Burkholderiaceae_C; genus Rhodoferax. The sequence goes on along the minus strand of CAIXMC010000447.1, from coordinate 1,826 downwards.
TGGGTTGAAGACCCCGTAGGATGGGAGGGTGACGGCAGTGTGTCCCTGCCAGCAGACGACAGCGAATGGGGCGGCGAAGCGCCGGCTCAAGGCAACAATTTGAGCAGTGACGATGACACCGATGCAACTGAAATTGCACTCAGCCCCATCTCATTGCAAAAATTTTTGCATACTCAGGTTCTTCACTTGCACTTGAGCAACGAAGACCGTGCCGCTTTGTGGTTTTTGATTGAATCGCTCAATGACGATGGCTACCTCGAAGATGAATTAAGCGAGTTGGCATCCAGCCTTGCCGGCACGGATACCCATCAGACAACACAATTTTTGCACCACCTCACTGTGGCTTTGCGTTTGTTGCAAAGTCTGGAGCCAGTGGGTGTTGGGGCGCGCAGTCTGGCCGAATGTTTGAGCCTGCAACTCAAAGCCATGGCTTCGAAGGTCAGTTGGAATGACACGGCAGATCCCAGGATAGTGGATGTTGCTCTGCGCATCTGCGAGCAACCCATGGACTTTTTGGCACGACGTGACATACGGCATCTGGTGACGTTATGCACCGCCAGCGATGCTGCTGTGCGTTCGGCCATTGCCCTGATTGGCAGACTTGACCCAAAACCGGGTCGGCGTTTTGTGGATGTGGAGCGCAACATGGTGGTGCCCGATGTGCTGGTGACCCAAACAGGCACAGGCAGTGCCACCAAATTCAAGGTGCAGCTCAACCCTGATGTGATGCCTCGGTTGCGTGTGCATGATGTTTATGCCAACGCACTCAAAGGCTACAAGGCCGGTGCCGGCAACGAGTCTAATGTGCAGGCGCTGCAACAGAGATTGATGGAAGCGCGCTGGTTTATCAAGAATATCCAGCAGCGTTTTGACACCATTTTGCGCGTCAGCAACGCCATTGTGGAACGACAAAAGGGTTTTTTGGTACATGGCAATTTGGCCATGCGTCCCTTGGTATTGCGTGAAATTGCAGACGAGCTGGGACTGCACGAATCCACCATCAGCCGCGTAACCAGCGCCAAATACATGGCAACGCCCTTGGGTACATTTGAGCTGAAGTATTTTTTTGGTTCAGGCTTGGCAACAGAGTGCGGTGGCAACGCCTCAAGCACCGCTGTGCGCGCCCTGATCAAACAGTTTGTAGAGGCTGAAAATCCGAACAAGCCACTTAGTGACAACCAAATGTCTGAAATGCTGAAAGAACAAGGCATTGAATGCGCCCGCCGCACCGTCGCCAAATACCGTGAAGCCTTGCGCATTGCACCGGCACCGTTAAGAAAGGCGCTGTAGGTGTGCGATTCCACCTGGATTCCTCAGTTGAACGGATCCGAGTGGGTGACTGGCGGCGCGTCTGGGTAGGCGTGACGACGCGGCCAGGCTACCGCCTGCAAGGAGGAACAACAGGGTGCGATTCAAAGTGATGTGTAGTCGGTAATGTTTTCTTGTCAAGCTGCACGAACTTGAGTGAGTTTTTTTTTGTATAACAAATCGGCCTCTAACGCCCGTCCTGCTTGCGTAGTTAGCTATTTTTTTGATAGTAAAAATGGGCGAGCACATTCGCCAAACTCGTCTCCTTATGCTGCCAAGCTGGCTTCTCCACATCACTTTGAATCGCACCCGGAACAACACCCCCAGACGTGTCAAATGATTGTCGGGTCATTGTTTTTTCCTTCTGTAATTTCAGGTTAGGATGTGGTCAGTAATAAGTTCCCCATTTGGCCGTCAGAATTGGGATGCAATGCTAGGCGCAAATCGCGCGGTGTGGCCATGCCACATAAGCGATTTGTAACGACGCAGTGCGCCCAAATCTGACGAGCCAAATGGGG
>CAIXMC010000446.1 GCA_903920405.1 uncultured beta proteobacterium | reverse complement strand
CTCAACGCAATACCAGAGCGCGTTAGAACCGAATTTTGTACAATTTTTGACGTAGAAAACTTTCAGTTAATCGCTTATCAATACAGATGCGCCCTCCATGAAACGAACACTTGACACATTCAAAGCGCACGACTGCCTGGCGATGTAGTAGGTGACACGTTCGGCGCGGCGGCTGGCGTTCGGCTGGCCAGTACCTTATCGACACGCCGACCATCAAGGTCTAGCACTTCAAATTGCCAGCCATTAAACGCCACTTTTTCGCCGGTGCCAAGCAACCGACCGCTGACGGTCATCAGCAAACCTGCGAGCGTGTTGTAGCGACCGCGCTGCTCTTGGGGCAACTCAGCTATATCAAGCCTTGTCTTGAGTTCATTCACCGGCATGATGCCATCGAGCAGCCAACTACCGTCTTCACGTTCGATAGCCCAAGCCTCAGCGCTGGCATAGGGCTGCAATTCACCGGTAATGGCTTCCAGCAGGTCGTGGGGGGTCAGTAATCCCTGTACCACCCCGTACTCATCGACCACCAGCACCATACGTCCGGCCTTGGCGCGCAGTTGTTCGAGCAATTCCATGCCGCTGAGGGTTTCGGGTACAAAAGACACAGCAATGGCATATTGCGCCAGTGTGCCAGGCGCTTCATCGCCCAGTTGCAGCATGTGTGCCACACTGATTTTGCCCAGCACTTCGTCAAGTGAGCCACGGCACACAGGGTACCAAGAGTGCATACCGCTGCTGCCGACCTGCGCCAACCCTTTTGCCACTGTCCATTTTGCATCGAGCCAGTCCACATCCGATCGCGGCACCATCAACGAAGCCAGTGGCCTGTCATCGAGTGCCAGCACGTTATGCATCATCTGGTGTTCGTGCGCTTCAATCACCCCGGCATCGAGGCCTTCTTCCAGGCTAGCTGAAATTTCGGCCTCAGTCACGCAGCGCGTGGCATTGGTATCAATGCGCAACAATTTGAGTACTGCCGCCGTAGAGCCAGACAGCAATCTGACAAATGGCCCTGCAGATCGTGCCAGCCATTGCATGGGACGTGCAATGAGACGTGCGACCCGTTCGGGGTGTAACTGCCCAATGCGCTTGGGCACCAGCTCACCAAAAATGATGGTGATGTAAGTGATCAAGGTGACAATCAGGCCTGTTGCTGCAATGTCGGCTACTGCACCCGCCACTCCCCATGACCGCAGCCACAGCGCCAAATGATCACTGAATGCTGCCTCGCCCATGATACCGTTGAGCACACCAATCGAGGTAATTCCTATTTGCACCGTGGATAAAAACTGGTTGGGATGATCGAGTAGTTCCAGCGCTGCGAGAGCGCCTTTGTCACCCTCTTCAGCCAGGGTGGTCAGACGCACTTTGCGACTGACTGTGAGTGCCAGTTCGGACATGGCAAAAACACCGTTCAGCAGGGTTAAAAGGACTATCAGCAATAATTCCATGATATTTTCAGATCACCTTATTGTTGACCATATCCTTAGGATGTGGTCAGTAATAAGTTCCCCATTTGGCCGTCAGAATTGGGATGCAATGCTAGGCGCAAATCGCGCGGTGTGGCCATGCCACATAAGCGATTTGTAACGACGCAGTGCGCCCAAATCTGACGAGCCAAATGGGG
>CAIXMC010000445.1 GCA_903920405.1 uncultured beta proteobacterium | reverse complement strand
GTTCCCCATTTGGCCGTCAGAGTTAAAGATGCAATGCTAGGCGCAAATCGCGCGGTGTGGCCATGCCACATAAGCGATTTGTAACGACGCAGTGCGCCCAAATCTGACGAGCCAAATGGGGAACTTATTACTGACCACATCCTTGGTACTTGATATTGCATTTTTAACTCTGACGGCCAAATGCAAAACTTATTTCTGACCCTGTCCAAAGTTATTATACATACAAGCGTGAATGTATAATAAAAACCGTCACTACAATTCAATGACAGGTGTTGTAGTTATATGCGCCAACTTACAACTTCAGACCTCCCTGACTTTTTGGCACTGGTTCAGTTGAATGGGATTTTGTTATGCCGTCATAGGTATCGTAAAAAGTTCGTCCCAAGAGTCCAGAAGCACTTTTCCCTGACGAAATCGCTTAGCTTGGCGATACCAACGTCAGGTGGAGCGCTCAGAATCAACTTACCCGTTCGTTCCACCGTGATTTGAATCGTCCGTCGCCTGACACTGCGCCGTATCATGAATTGCAAGTCGTCCACCTGGATTCAAGACTGCCTTCGATATGTGTCCAACCTATCGCCTGCAACTGGGCAACGAAAGGTTTTTCGACGTCTTCGAGTTTCCATTCCATCAAACACTCCCCGTATCTGTTGCAGAGATGCTGGCATGGCCTTCGCCCGATGTTGCCGTCTCGTCTCGCGTTTTCCCCACGGTCATAAGTTCCGCCAATAGATTCAGCTTCTGCGTGATTTCTGGCGGCAGAGTCGCGACCGGTGCGAACTGCACCAGGCGATGCAGTTCGCCTTTGGTCAATAACATCGGCCTGCCTAGTTTGCTCGCCAATTTTCTGAAAAAATCTTCCGCCACCGTGCTGAGTTTTCGTCGCTCGGTCTTAGCCTCCCACACCAGGCGCACAGCATCAGGAGGGGAACCGATCCAGGCTTTGTAATCGTCTCGAACGCCATCGAACACGCGATCAGTGATGACTTCAGCCAAGGCGTCTTCAATAGCCGCATGTAGAGCTATAGCGTCGGCAAATAAATCGTCAGTTGGGTACTGGCTCAGGGCGTAGGTGCGCAGCAGATCGGCGGTCATGAAATAGTTTTCAGCCTCATAACGCCGCCAATAGCAAATCGCCAAAGCACCCTCGTCGCGGTCTTGCCGGTTTTGACCATCGTTGTCGAGAATAGCCAGGCCTTTGAGATCGGGCAGCAGATTGCGCAGCCCCTTGAAATGTTCGCGTGGCGTCACACCAAAACCGCCCTCAACTCGCTCCAATTCTGCATCAGCATCCTGCTGCGGATAATTGTTTTGAACATAAAACGTGTTGATGCGCTCGTCCCAAACCGATGCCACAGGATGTGCCATGCGCTCAGCCAATGCGCGCAGCATGTCCACGTCTGTTCCACCCTCCACGTAAAGGACATAACCGCGCTCTCGCGCCCTGACATAGTGATCTGCGCCAAAATATTTCAGGCTGTTGCGAATATCCTGTTTTTTCGCCAGATCGTCCGCTTGACCTTCCAAGAGCAGGGTCAGGTTATTGTCCAAGGCCTCATCCAGGATGACCTCCGAGTGCGTCACCATCACCACTTGTGAGCCGTTTTCACTGGCAATGTCACGCAGCAGAACGTACACCTGTTTTTGTCGCAGTATTTCCAGATGTGCATCCGGCTCATCCACCAAGAGCACACTGCGTTTGTGTGAGAAAAGGTACGCAAACACCAACAGCATCTGTAGAAAACCGCGCCCGGCAGAGGATATGTCCAGCACCTCTTTGACACCCGTTTGGCGGTAGCCCATGGCAATACTACCGCGTGCGGTGGTCTGTGGCACTTCCAGCACCACATTGAACAGGCGTTTCATCAAGTCAGTCACGCGCTGCCAATCTTCTTTGGATGACTGTGCCACCGACAGGCACAGATTGCGCAGCACGTCTGCGGTGCGACCCTGACCTAGCAGCACGTCCACCCGTCCAGGCTGCAAAATAGGCTCTTCGGTATCCAGGCCTGACATGGGGTAGAGCAACTCCACCTTGAGAGATGCCGCGTGGGCCATGAGTTCCATATCGGTCATGACTGATTCACTCGGCTCGCAATAGACAAGTTCGTCGCCATGGTTGCGAAAGCGCATGGGCAAAGCCACTACCTTGCCCTTGAACGCCACACCCACGGTAATCACCAGTGCAATGTTTTTGGTGCCCTTGCGCACCTGCGTGTTGTGCCAGAAAAAGCGCGTGCGCTGTACCGGCACCGCCACAATATTCAACCGGTTCAGCGAGGTGGCGGTGCTTACATTGGCCGAGGAATCTTTGCGCACGTCGTACCAGGTGCGCACCGACTGCGACCACAGAGCCATCGCCTGAATGGCACTGGTCTTGCCGCAGTTGTTGGGGCCAATTAAAACGGCAGGGTGGTCCAGTTCAATGCGCTGGCGCTCACCAAAGCGTTTGAAGTTTTCGATTTCGAGATAGTGCAAAAGGCGCATGTTCCGGCGATCCTTCCCGATGGTGGTTATTTTGCTGGCGTAAGGATATGGTCAATAATAAGTTCCGCATTTGGCTCGTCAGATTTGGGCGCACTGCGTCGTTACAAATCGCTTATGTGGCTTGGCCACAATGCGCGATTTGCGCCTAGCATTGCATCTTTAACTCTGACGGCCAAATGCGGAACTTATTGTTGACCATATCCTAAGTAAGGGCGTGACGCGGACGTGGCCGGTGAGGAGGTCGTTCAGGAGACCGGATTTGAGTAATTTGAGCTTTTGCAATTGAGACTCTTCGGCCTCTTGGCGCCGCTTGTCGGCCAAGATTATTGCAACTAAGCGCTTTTGCTCGTCGGCTTTCGGCACGAGCAAAGGTACTGTCGCCAGCTTCTCTTGAGTCAAATGCGCGATGCTGGTTTTCGAGATGTATTCAGAAAGCGCATCCCTTCCCAGCAGGTAACGCAGTATTTCTAGCATTAGCCGTGGGTGATAACCTTGAAGCGGTCTTAGTCTGTGCAGAGCCTTCTGGTAGTAACACTCACTGATCTCATCGTTCCAAATTGCGGCGCGGCCTACTTCGCCCCCCTCACAGACAAGAAGGTCACCCTTTTGCAACCTGAAACGAACCAGATCAGACTGAGACAATCGCACTTGTTGGACTTCACCAATATCTATCCGATCCCATTGCACGGCCTTGTTGCCAACGTAAGGCTTGAGAACGCCAGAGTTCTTTTGGCCATCCAACATCTTGCCAAGCTGGATTTCGAACTGCTTGACGATTGTCGAAAGTTCCCACTCTATCGGTATCCACCCCAGCGGCGACTGCTTGTAGAGATGTGGGGCATTTACGCGGGATGGGCGCATTTCGCCGTTGGCGTCGACGCCGCGCGTCAGTAGGTCGTGCAGCAAGCCCTGCTTGACGGCCTGGAGCTTGACAATGATCGCCTCGGTTTCATGGATGGCGGTGTCGAGGGTGTCGATGACTTTGGCAATCGCAGTTTGTTGTGGAAACGGCGGTAGCGCAATCCAGCACGCCTTCATGTCGCTAGGCTTGATAAATGGCTGAGCTGATCCGGAACGCGGCCAGTAGTCATCACGGTTTACTCGATAGTGGAGGAATCGTGCGTCAGCAGCGCCAGCATCTGGAATGATGGCTTGCACGTTAGCGAGAGTTGTCCATTCGCCATGCGCCCTAAAGCATCGCCCACAGTTCGCACCGATTGCAGAAAGAACAACAGCATCCGTATTGCGGAACTCGGCAACTTCGACAAATCCATCTTGCCCAGCAGCGCTATAGGCAGGAACTCCGCTGGTTCTGTAGTGAACTTGCTTTATAAACCCAAGCCGTCCACCCTGAGAAAATGAGCAAAATTCTTTCAACTGCCTCATTGTCCAACCTTCCGGAATTTTTATTTCACCCAATGAGGTGGTGCCCGATGTCAGCCGTAACTCACACATACCCCAACCCCTTCAAAAACCCCTGCAATGCTTTAGCCGCTTCATCCCGCTTGCCCTCAATCTCGGTCAGTGTCACGCGGTACTTATCCCACCAGTTCTCAAACGCGGCCACGATCTGTTTGCGTTGCGCTGCCATGTAGCGATCAACGATTGATCGCATGTCGTTGTGCAGGATGGTCAGCAGCAACTCGGCGGCGGCTTCGGGTGTCAGCCCCTCTACGGCGGCGCCGATGTGCTGCTTAAAGCCGTCGTTCTTGGCCTTGAGTTGTTTCTTGACGGTGCCAAGTTCCTTCTTCCAGGCTTTAAGCTGTGCCTCGTCCACGGCGTTTTCATCGTCGGCATCACCGTCTTCGCCTTCAGAATCCTTGGGGCTGGCCGCCTTGATTTGGCTGTCTAACTCGGCCTTTTTGGCTTCCAGTTCGGTGATGGCTTCGACGAAATCGCCCATCAAAAACTTGACCAGCTTGTGCTCCAGCGTGCTCTCTTTGCTGGCCTTGTCTTCGAGCGCGGTGACGATGTTGGTGCGCCAGGCATCTGCCACACCCTTGGCACCACGCGCCATCAGGGTGAGGAAGTCGTACTTGGTCTGGTACCAAAAGCCTGCAACGATGCCGCGCACCTGGAAGGGGTCGAGCAGGCCAATGGCTTCCAAACTCTGGCTGAAGCTGGCCAGCAGGTCGTTGCGCAATGCCACCAGACTGGCGGCACCATTGTTGTCGTTTTGCATCTGCCCAGAGAGCGCCGTGATGCGTGCGCTGTGGGCTTGCCACCCTTGCTCGAAGGCGTTGCGAATGGCCGCTTCCTTGGCAACCAGACCGGCATTGTTTTCGATGGTCGGCTTGATGGCCTGCCGTTGGTCGAGGGTAGGTTTGAAATCAAGATAACGTGCGTCGATGTCTGGATTCCCGCCTTCGCGGGAATGACGGGGTTGGAGCAGGTCCATCGGGTTCAGACCGTGGGCGCTGAACAAACGGGCCATGTCGGCTACCTCGGCTTTGGGGATGCCGCCGACCAGATGAGCGCGAACGTCGTGTGGCTCTGGCGGTGGGGCGTTGTCGGCGTAGCGGCGGATGTTGAGGTTGTAGTCGTTGGCTTTGAGCGTGGCATTGTCAACCAAACTTGAGAAGCCGTTGATGGCACGGAACTCGTCATAGGTGGTGACGATCTTCTCGATGTGCTCGGGCAGCAGGTAGTTCTGCGCTCGGCCTTCGAAGAACTCGCGGTCGGCATTGATGAACAACACCTTACCCTGGCGTTCGACGGCTTTGCCACTGACGCGGTTGGCACCGTTTTGTACCTGCTGGCGCAGCACCAGGACACAGGCGGGAATGCCGGTGCCATAGAACAGGTTGGGAGCGACGCCGACGACGGCTTCGAGCAGGTCGTCCTCAATGACGGTGGCGCGAATATCACGCTCGTCACCCCCCCGAAACAGCACGCCATGCGGCATAACTGTTGCTACCATACCGCCATCACGGGTCACGGCCAACATGTGCTGCAAGAACATCAGGTCGGCCTTCTTGGAACCCAAGGGCACTTGATAGCTGAAGCGTTCTGGGAACTTGGGCGACCAGGCAGGCGTGCCGTCGGCGTTCCTCTCAGTATTGCCCCAGAGCTGAGAAAAAGGCGGATTGGTGAGCACGCGGTCGAAGTGCATCAACTCGCCGCCCTCCACGTGCTTCGGATCGGCCAGGGTGTCTTCGTTTTGCAGGTTGGCATTGCTGATGCCATGCAGCAGCATGTTCATCTTGGCAATGGACCAGACCGTGCCGTTGAACTCCTGCCCGAACAGGTTGGCCTTGCGGCCGTCTTCGCCGTGCTCGTCGATGTACTCCTTGGCGGCGATCAACATGCCGCCCGAGCCACAACAGGGGTCGTAGATATCGTGTTTGAGCGCGGGCTTGATGAGCCGCACCATCATCCGCACAACCGAGCGCGGCGTATAGAACTCGCCGCCTTTTTTGCCCGCCGAATCAGCGAATTCGCCAATCAGGTATTCGTAGGCCGCGCCGAGCAGGTCAGGGAACTCGAAGTCTTCATTGCGCAGTCGATAAACGCCAAAATTAGTGATGAGCTGGCGCAGCTTGATATCGGGGATTTTGCTCTGGCCAACCTTGCGCGTGAAGTCGATGTGCTCCAGCACGTCGTGCAGGCTGGTGTTGGCCGTCTCAATGCCAGTCAGCGCCTTGTTCAGAAAGTCGCCTACGTTCTGGTGCGCATCATTGAGCAGGAATTCATAGCGCGACTGCGGCGGCACCCAAAAAGAACCTTCCTTTTTGTACCAGTGCGAGTTCTCGGCAGATAAGCGGGCATCAGCCTCACTTTTTCCCGAGTCGATTTCCAACTTGATCACGTCTTCACGGCGCTGATCGAATAAGTCGGAGCAGCGTTTGAGGAAAAGCATCCCGAAGATGTATTCCTTGAACTCGGAAGCATCCATCTTGCCGCGCAGGATATCAGCGGCTTTAAAGAGGTGGCGCTCAAGTTGTGGCAGTGTTAATGGCATGTAAAACGTCCTGTCGTTTTCGGTTGTTCTTCACATCATCAACTCCAGAACCAATGACTTTTACGCTAAGGATGTGGTCAGTAATAAGTTCCCCATTTGGCCGTCAGAGTTGGGATGCAATGCTAGGCGCAAATCGCGCGGTGTGGCCATGCCACATAAGCGATTTGTAACGACGCAGTGCGCCCAAATCTGACGAGCCAAATGGG
>CAIXMC010000444.1 GCA_903920405.1 uncultured beta proteobacterium | reverse complement strand
CGCTCAACAAACTCGCCCAAGGCACTGGCTAAACAGGCTAAGCGTGTAGAACCTTTGCCATTGGCAAACAGCAAAGGGCAATCGCGGTCGCAAATATGCGCTGACCAAATACCCTCCACGGAATTGAGCCAACTGCGCTCTTCAATGTGAAAGCCCAAATGTTGCAGCCTGCCTTGCAGCGTGCTGATGGTGGACTCCAGGGGGGCATCTTTGCCAAGGATAAAAGTAGTGTGGTGCATGGCGTGAGCATAACAGCTAGACTCAAAACCTGTTTTTGAAACATCAACCAAAGGTGCGATTCAAAGTGATGTGGTGACTGCCATGTCTGACCTAAGTTGCAAAAATCATAGCAATCTATGCAAGTGGGACGTGCGTTAGAGGCCGATTTCTTAATATAAAATATCGCAAAAAATCATAGCATCGTTCTGGTGAGCGCGGGTAAAATTTTTGTCTCAACCTTGGCATGGGTCAAATCCAGCAGCAGCTTGACCAAGTGACCCAGATCAAAGGGCTTGCCCACGTGATCATTCATTCCTGCGGCCAGGCAGTCTTCGCGGTCACTGGCCATGGCGTTGGCTGTCATGGCGATGATGGGTAACTGGCTGAAACCCAATTCAGTGCGAATGGCTTGGGTAGCCGCAAAGCCATCCATCACCGGCATCTGAATATCCATTAAGACAGCATCAAATGGAATTTTTTCACTGGCTTGCAAAACGGCAGCCACACCCAACAAGCCGTTTTCGGCCAGTTCTACCCATGCACCTTCCTGGGTCAAAAGCTCTTTGGCAACCTGTTGGTTGATCAAATTGTCTTCAACCACCAGCAAGCGCATGCCTTGCAGTCGTCCGGGCTGATGTTCACCTGTCAATCGTGGGCGGGTGCGCAGGTCACTGTGATGGGCCAGCGCTGTCGACACTGCATCGTGCATCATCGCTGTGGTGATGGGTTTGACCAAATAAGCATTCAGACTCGATTGTTCGCTGGCACTGCGCAGCGCCAGCGCGTTGCGGTCGTGTGCTGTCACCATCACCATGATGGGCATTTCCGCACCTGCACTGGATAGTGTCTGGCGTATTTGGGCAATGGTTTCCCATCCGTCCATGATGGGCATTTCCCAGTCCATAAAAACGACCTGATAAGGGGCTTGAGAATTGGCAACGCATTCCTTTACCCTGTCAATGGCCTGTTGTCCACTCGCAGCAACATCCACCTGCCAGCCCAATGACCGCACCATGCTGCACAGCAGACCGCACGCAACCAGGTTGTCATCCACCAACAAAACGTTCAGTGATTCACTCAGACGGTTGAGGTTAGGTTCATGACCGGGTTGGCTGGTACTTTTCAGGGTAATGACAAAGTAAAACGTACTCCCCAGACCCAACGTGCTTTCACATTGCAAAGTACCCCCCATGAGCGCTACCAAACGTTTGCAAATGGACAACCCTAAGCCCGTGCCACCAAAACGACGTGTGGTGGAAGCCTCGGCCTGAGAAAAATCCTCAAAAATACTTTTCTGATGTTCCGTGGCGATGCCAATACCGCTGTCACGCACAGAGATGCGCAGTGTGGCCTCGTCATCTATTTGATTCATAAGCTCAAGGTGAACCACTACTTCGCCTTGATGCGTGAACTTGATGGCGTTAGTGCCCAGATTAATCAGCACCTGCTGCATGCGCAAAACATCGCCAATCAGGTATTGGGGAATGGCAGGGTCAATATCAAAAAGAATATCCACGGGTTTATGACCCAAATTGGCAGCAAAAATGACTGAGATGTCGCGCAAGAGGCGTTCTAGCTTGAAGGGCTGAGGGTCTAACGTCATCTTGCCGGCATCCATTTTGGAAAAATCCAAAATATCATTGAGCAGGCCCAACAGTGAATGGGCTGCACCTTCTGCCTTGCAGACGTAGTCGAGTTGCCTTGCATCTAGGTCCGTGCCCTGCAAAAGTCTGAGCATCCCCATGATGGCATTCATGGGGGTGCGAATTTCATGACTCATGTTGGCCAGAAATTGGCTTTTGCTTGTCATGGCATGTTGCGCTTTGTCGCGTGCTTCCTTGAGCGATGCCTCGTGTTGTTTGCGTTCGGTCACATCACGAAAGCAAAATACGCGACCAATGGTTTTGTCACGGTTGCGTGCAGGGTGAGAAAAGCATTCCATCACCCGACCGTCTTTGAGGTAGAGCGTCTCAAACGTGTCACCTGCGGGGGCAGCCAAAAGTTCGACCACTTGATGAAGTGTTGTGGGTTGGCAGGACTCACTGGTTTGCAGCAAGTGGTCTATCCAGGCCACAATGCCGTGGTCATCGCGTTCAGTCAACAGATGCTGTGGCAACGACCAAAATTCAGAAAAACGACGGTTCATGTTCAAAATGGCACAGTCGGTGTTGGTCAGAACAATGCAATCTTCTGTAGCCTCCAGGGTAGCAGCCAAGTGCAGACCAAGGTCAGAGAGTACGATTTCTGGTCGTTGGGGTCCGCGTGCAGGGCGTACTCGCAATGAATAAAATGTACCCAGAGGGCCTGAACGCTTGGCAAACTTTCTAACGTCAAACTCCGAACCATCAAAACGGCGGTAGCTGCCTTGAGCTTCAAGAGGGGTCTCGCTGGTGGTTATCTCTTCCCAGAAAAAATGGTCCGACAAAGCGCATTCAATATCGCTGATAGGCATGCCAATCAATGCTCCCTGGGCGTAACCCAGTTGGGCGTGCGCTCCGTGACTGGCACTCACAATAATCAGGGACTGAGCATCAAGCAAAAATAACATTTCGCTGGATGCTTCCAGAAGAATAGCCTCTTGGTTCATGTCAGTTGTCCGAATGTTTTTGGTATTGCAAGTGATATCCGTCATGAAATTCGTGACATTGATGTTTTCGCAAATGAAAGGATTTAACCATGCGCAGGAGTTTTTAAGGATGTGGTCAGTAATAAGTTCCCCATTTGGCCGTCAGAGTTGGGAGGCAATGCTAGGCGCAAATCGCGCGGTGTGGCCATGCCACATAAGCGATTTGTAACGACGCAGTGCGCCCAAATCTGACGAGCCAAATGGGG
>CAIXMC010000443.1 GCA_903920405.1 uncultured beta proteobacterium | reverse complement strand
GCACTGATTCCATCAATGTAACTCTGTTTGGCATCTTTACCCTGTCCTCTGAAGAGAGGGCCAATTTCAAGGTCGTCATTCCTTTCAAAACCAAACAAATCGTAAGCGTAAGCGTGTTGCTCGTGGTAGTCAATCAGACCGACATAAGGAGGAGACGAAAAAATACCATTAATTTTTTTATCTTCCAGTATTTTTGAAAAAGCAGGATTTTTTGACTTTAATGTTGATAAAATATCGATACTGCGACTATCTCCGGTCATACATGACTGAAATGTATTTGTTCTTGACGTGTTAAACTGTCTCAGTCGCTTGATCGTATCTCTGGAGTATGTTCCCCACCATTTATGGATGGAAAAAATAGGTTTGCATATTTTCCCATGTTTTGTACAGTAATAGGTACTATTCACCGGCTCTATCAACGTAGCCAAGTCAGCATGAGTTGTCGCTCTGCAACTGCGAACGGTTCTACTTAAAATAATACTGACTATTTTCCGTGTTTTTATGTTTCCAATTTTCTTAACTTCATTTAAAACAAATTCTATTTCATCCCTGACATGTTGAGAAAACCACCGATCAAGGAAGATATCCCTCTTTTCTTGTCTTAATTTTATGTTGTATTGTCGAACCAGTTTTTGATAAACTGTTAAAAATTCTTTCTCTTTTTCATGTCCATATTTTATTTCATCAATCTCCCCATGCTGTAAACGGTATTTGTATTCTGGAACAGGGAAATATTGACCATTAAAACTGAAGAGTTCTTGCATCAATTTTGCTTCAAATTCCAATGTGTGTGAATTGACAAGGAAATCGGATAACGCCATGGTAATCCTTTTTATTTCATTTTCAACATCCAGTAAATCATATGAAGCAATTTTTGCATTGCTAATAAAGGCGTTAAACGCTGAAATATCTATCCCGATGCAATGGATACCCAATTCATTAGCCTGAGTCATCGTTGTTCCACTTCCTGAAAATGGATCGAGTACAAGATCACCTGGTTTAAAATAAATTGATGTCTTGAATTTATCAGTGTGACTGTCTAAAAAATACTCCACCAACTGTGGTATAAATTTTCCTTTGTAGGGATGCAGGCGGTGAACATGTTTAGTTGTTTCAGATTCCTTGTATTGCTCAAAAGATAATGCCCAGTTCAGATCATCACCCAATTGATCCTTCCATGATGAAGACCTTTGTAAATTGTAAGACTTATAATAATCGATCAAGTCACTTTTATAAACTTGTGTTTGTCCATTAGTGCCCATTTTTTTGATGCGGCCATACTGAATCAAGTAGGATATATTAGACGTGGTGACAAGTTTGCGCATATGGGAAGTTGCCCATTCGCTTGCTTCTTTGATGGTGAGCAGGTCTGTGGATAGCATGTAATTTGATATGACTCAGTTTGTAAGATTGACGATACATTCAGGATTTATTGTGAGAATCCGCCCATAATTTTCCGCTTGCATGATGGACGGTCTCAATACCAACACATCCATTGAGCCGATGAACGCAGCCCGACCGGACGGGTGTTCTAAAACCAAAGTCTGAACATGGCAGAATTGTCTCACTTGGTACTGATCTTTTATCTTTTTTTCTAAATTCAAAATGCCTTCTTTTGACACTATTTGTGAAGCCTCCATGGTTGATGTGAAACACGCTGTGGAAAACACCAGCAAGGAAATAGCCACCCGCTTTGACTTTAAAGGCACACCGGCTGCCATTGAACTCAAAGACAAGGAGATAACCTTGAGGGGCAATGCTGATTTTCAACTCACCCAGATTGAAGACATCTTGCGCAACAAACTGACCAAACGTCAGGTGGATGTGCGTTTTTTAGACAAGGGCGAGGTGCAAAAAGCGGGGGGTGATCAAGTCAAACAAACCATCAAAGTGCGCAATGGCATTGATGCCGAACAGGGCAAAAAAATACAAAGACTCATCAAGGACAGCAAACTCAAAGTGCAAGCGGCAATTGCGGACGGAAAATTGCGCGTGACAGGTGCCAAGCGTGACGACTTGCAAACGGCAATGGCCTTGATTAAAAAAGACATTGTCGAAATGCCCTTGAGCTTTGACAATTTCCGCGATTAGATTAGAGATTCTTGCATTGTGAGCTTAATTCTTGCATCTGAGGACGAATACGAAGACCTGCTGGGGTTATGGGCAGACCTGGAGGCCGGTTTGGGAGTCATTCTGGCGTATCCAGCAAATGTGCAGGAGTTTCTGGCACGCGCCCCTCAATATGACCGCTGGATGCTCGATTTGCTCCAACGCGACACCGACGTGGGCTTGTACCTTCTCTTTCAATTGGCCACCCACTCGTCGGCAGGCTACAGCACTTCACACGCCCTGGTTTGTGCTGTTTTGTGCCACTTGATTGCGGTTGATTTTGCGCAGCCAGTTTCCGAGCGCAACGGCCTGGTGCGTGCAGCACTCACGATGAACATCGCCATGACCGCACTGCAAGACCAATTGGCCAATCAAAGTGCGCGGCCCAACTTGGAGCAACAACTCGCCATCAAGTCACACGCCAGTCAAGGTGCTGAACTGTTAGGAAACATGGGGGTGACTGATTCTCTGTGGCTCAACATCATTGAACTGCACCATACCGACGTTGTACGCAAACAAGAAAGACAAACACCATCACAACGCCTGGCACACATTCTGTGTGTGATTGACCGATACGCCGCCATGATCAGCCCGCGCCAGTCTCGCGCAGGCCGCAGCACTGCTGAGTCCGCCCAGTCCATTTTGAACACTGCAGATGGTCTGGGCCAACATGTTGAACAGGCCTTGGTGCGCATTGTTGGGTTGTATCCTCCGGGCACTTTTGTGCAGCTTGAAAACGGGGAAGTGGCAGTGGTCACACGCCGCAGCAACCAGCCTAACTTGCCCGATGTGGCTATTGTGATCAACCAAAATGGCAACACCGTCAAGCCACCTTGCCTGCACCGCACAGCTTTGCGTGGCCCTGCCATCCAATCAGCGCTGGCCGCATCAGCCGCGCCAGATCGCATCAACCACCACCTGATCTTGAAATTGGGAATGCAAGCCACTTAGTTTTTTGCTGCTTTTATGATAGCTATCATCGCATGATGGACGGGCGTTACAGCCTGTTTTGATGGATAAAAATCCTGCACCATCCGTGTCTATTTATTTTATGAAATCATCCTCTGTAATGAATCATACTTTGCCCGAAGATACAAACGCGATGGTGAGAAACAAGGATCGATATAGCCACATCAGCATCAGGCTTCGGTTTCGTGTCAATGACAAGTGGGAGACCCTGGATGCGCTGGAATGGAATGAGGTGGGTTTCAACTTCTACCACGTGCACGAGCTACACGACCCTGTGTTGGAACTGAAACGTGGCATCACTCGCCTGGATGGCACGATCGTGTGGCGCTCACCGAATGCCAACGACGATGTGGTGCTTGCCACGTTGGTCAATGAATTGATTTTTGCCAAGTCCAAAGATTTGGTGAATAATGTGGCATTGCAAACCCGACTGATCAAACTGATACGTGTGACCGGAATGGTTGCCGAGAAGAGAAAAATACTTGCTTCGCTGGGGTTGGATATTGCCGACAAGAAAATGGCAGAAATGATCGCACAAAGAAAGCAGGATCGCCCCATGTTCCACTATGGGGTGAAGGTTTTATCCAATGCCTGGGGCGAGATTGTCGAAAAAGCCTTCAATGTTTCTTCTGTCTTGATCTCTCTGGAGAAATGGTCGAATGCCCTCACAAGAAAATAAGGATGTGGTCAGTAATAAGTTCCCCATTTGGCCGTCAGAGTTGGGAGGCAATGCTAGGCGCAAATCGCGCGGTGTGGCCATGCCACATAAGCGATTTGTAACGACGCAGTGCGCCCAAATCTGACGAGCCAAATGGGG
>CAIXMC010000442.1 GCA_903920405.1 uncultured beta proteobacterium | reverse complement strand
TGCGAAGAGCTTACCACTTGTTGGATAGTGGTGGAAAAAATCAAGCTGTCTTTGAAGATGAACTCCAAAAAGTGAAAACAATTTCTTGCCTATAAATTGCGAATTTCGACGGTCAAAGGAGGGGGATCTAAACGGTTACGTCATACCCGTGTCGCACAAGAGGTCGGTTATCGGTATGACCTTCCACAAAAATGGTATCAATCTCATGCCCGGCAGGATTGTGCGGGCATCTGCTATTCATGCGTCGGTTGGCGACATAACAAGGCAGCGCTTTTGTCAGTTCATTCACCGCGCCTGATAAAGCCATTTTTCCTTTGTCTTCCAGTTCTGATTTTCCAATTTCAAATAACACGTCCTCTGGCAGTGAAATAATACCGCTGGCCGGGTCAATGCGAATATTGGGTAAAACGGTTTTTAATTCATCACCAATCTGTGTGGTGACCATGCCTCTGGGGTCGCCCAGCCCTTTGGATGCAATGGCCTGGCGTCGTTGCTCCAGCGCCAACACCACAACTAAAATAATAAAAACAAAAAGCAGGCCAATCATCAAGTCTGCCGTAGAAGCCAGGTAGCCGCCCTCTGATTCTGCGCCGTCATGGTCAGACGCGTGCTTGTTCATGCGATGATTCGTCATCATTATTAACGTGTGGAAACTTTTTCTAGAGAATCATCAAGGTCTTCGATGGCCCCTGTCAAGCGATCAACCCCGCCTGCAATTTTCTGGATGGCCTGCGCAATTTTTTCATCCAGGTTTCTATGAAGCAATGCAATTTGTTCTGAATATTGTCGGACACCCTCCTGTATGGTCAATACGGTTTTTGTTAATGATTCTTTTGTAGATTTAATGGCAGATTCTGTTTGAAGAATTTGATCTGTATTGCCTTTGGATGTTTTTTGAATAGTCTCGTTCATTTGTTGAATAACACCTGAGATGGATGGAATGGCATTGGCAAATGTTGTCATCGATTGGTTTTGTTCTTGTGATATTTGAACCAGATGCCCCGCCGCATTTTGTAATGCCTCAGTTACTTTGGATACTTTATCAAATGAAGTCTGCCAGCGCGCAATGGACGTATCAAAACCACTCATCAAGGTATCAAGTCTCGTCATGGTTTCTTTTGCTTTTATAAATCCGGACTGGCCTGATATTTCCAGTTGTTGAACCCATGTTTGCATACTCGCCATGGCGGATGTGATGGCATGGATACTGTGGGTCATTTCATCAATGCTTTGAGATTGTGTGGCCAGCCCACTGTGCAATTGCGCATTGAAATTTTCCACTGTGTCGGTCAAGTCTGCTTTGAATTTTGCACCGGCATCCATCATATTTTTGGCAAATGTATGCGTGCCATTGTTCAATTCATGAGAAGCCAGTTGGCTGTTTTCCAGCAATCCAAGACTGCCTTCAATCATGGATTGAGAAATGGCCGTTGAACCCTCAGCAATCAACGCCATACTTGTTTTGACATGATCCAAAAATAAGTCACCTGCATGGTCGGCGTGCTTTTCAAGCTGCGATCCGGCTTGTGTGAAATGCAGGGCAGAAGCCTGTGCGCCGGTCTCTAATTCCTGAGATGCAGATTTTGCATGGGCAATCAAATCTGTGCCAACGCTGTCAAATGCCAGGACGACCTTCTTTGAGCTGATACCCAGTTGTTCAGCGCCAATTTTGAGTTGGTCACCAAAGACGGTACCGGCATTTTGAACATTGTCCTTTAGCAATTGACTGCCTTCAATCATGGATTGAGAAATGGCCGTTGAACCTTCAGCAATCAACGCCATACTTGTTTTGACATGATCCAAAAATAAGTCACCTGCATGGTCGGCGTGCATTTCAAGCTGCGATCCGGCCTGCGTGAAATGCAGGGCAGAAGACTTTGCGCCCGTCTCTAATTCCTGTGATGCAGATTTTGCATGGGCAATCAAATCTATGCCAACGCTGTCGAATGCCAGGACGACCTTCTTTGAGCTGACACCCAGTTGTTCAGCGCCTGTTTTGAGTTGGTCACCAAAGACGGTACTGGCATCCAGTACATTGTTTTTAAACAATTTCCCTGCATTTTCAAAGTGCAGCGCCGATGACTGAAGAGTGGCATCAAGCGCGCGCGTTGCCAAACCTGATTGTTCAATCCATTCCTGACCTGCCTCGTGCAAGGTGGCAACAAGACTGTCTGTGCCCGTTTTCAAGTTATCAGCACCAGAGCGCAAGGCCACATGAACCAGCTTGCCTGTTTCTGACATTTTCAGTGACAGGTGATCACCACTTTCCTGAAGTGCAACACCAGCGATCGTCGCGCCAGTCTCAATGGATGATGCGGCAGACTGGAGGCGCTCAGACAATTCAAGCAGGGACATTTTCATTTGCTCCATTTCGTCTTTGGTGGCTGTTTGAATCAAACTTGCAAAATTGGACAACATGGCATTCAAGGCGTCTTGATTCATGGTGCCAATTTTTTCGCCCAGTTGATTCAGTGCGGTTTGAATATTGAAACCAACGGCTTCAATGATGGGGCTGGTATTTTTATGGGTGGCCTCTGGGATGAATTCACTCATGGTGCAAAGCGCATTCAATAAATCATCATGATGAGTGGCATTTTTTTCATTTTCAATTTGTCTGGCATGTTGTGATTCTTCATGGAGTGCCAGCGTTTGAGATTCGAATCGTTTAACAACTGCAAGAACGATATTCCTGATACTGTCCATATTGTGCTTCGTTGATTTTTCAATGAGAATTGCCATATCAGATGACAAGTGATGAATGGTTTCCTGATGTGATTTGCATATTGTGTCACCCAGTGTTTGCAAACCTTGTATTAAATTTTCATGTCGAACTTTTTGACTTAATTTTCTGGTTTCCTCATTTTCCCTTTGCATGGAAAAATTTTTTTCCATCAGATAAATCTGCCACACACTCAGACTTTCATGACCATAAACTGAAATACTTTTGGTGATTTTTTGATAGATTTCTGCAAGGGCATGTGTTGTTTTTGACGACTGATATTTGAAAACAATCGTCCACACAATGGATGATCCAAGACCTGCAATGGACGTTAAGAATTTTGCACCTGCTGCGCCAAGCAGGCCTCGTGTTGCCTGTAATAGGTCTTTTTGATCATTTTGATTACCCATCAAAGCCACAGTTGCTTCAGACAGGGCGCTGGTCAGGAAGAAAAATGTCATTAACAGACCGAGGCCAACAAGAAGATTGGGCGCAGCTTCGGCCAATGAATAGTTGAAGTCTTTTGAAAAAATACGTCTGAAATGTAATAAATCGTCTGGGGCACTCAGAAAGCTGGCTTTGGTATCGCTACCAACATGAATCACTCTGTTAGCTGATTCTTCCAGTGCATCAGCCAGTGCTGGATGCCCACATTCTGCAAGTTCCAATATGTCTTTTCTGGTTGTAATGGGTTGCTCATTACATCTTTTTAATACCATTTTAATGGACTTATTGATTTTCCAAAATTTGGGAAGTATCCAGAATAAGTATATGATGAATGCAGCAACAACCAAACCAATAGCCCATGCGAATGTTTGTGGATCTGAATTGATGAGTTTTAAGATGATGCCCATAATTTCACATTGATTAAATAATCGTCCATCGAATGGTAAAAAGAATGCCTGTTTTAGTCACTTCGTGCAGTCTTTCCTGCAAGGCATCAATCATGCTTTCACGTTTTTGAATGATTTCATCTTCCACATCAAAAAATTCCTGGCGTTGTTTTCTTCTGTGTCGTTCCAATTCAATCACCTCTTTTTGAATGACTTGTTGTTCTTGAAGTGTGGTGGCTTTTCTGGAGTCCCGATGGAGTTGTTCAATGCGGGTTTTGGTGTTTTCCAATTGAAATTCAGCAGCCATCAATTTGTCTTTTGCCCACTTTTCCAGTTTGTCACGCTCTTCAACAAAGAGTTTCTGGTTGCTTGCAAGTACCTGTGAAACAGCGGCTTGCACCTGGCGCTGGCTATTGCCCTCCAAAGAGGCTGGGGCTGAAGGGTTGATTGGTGTAGGCTGTCCAGCGGCTGGCACCGACATCAGCTTTTCGCAGGTTTGTTGATCGAGCATTTGCCCGTCGTCTGTGCAACCAGTGAACAGCAGCATTTCGGTGGTTTCGCAGGTGGTCACTGCCAGATGCACCAATTGAAGCCAACCCGATTGGCCGAGCATCCTCTCAATCACCATCAGCCGTGCATTGTGTTGGCCATAATCAAAAGTGACCGAGGCCACCGGTGTGTCAGCGTTCAAGCCGGTAGTCACCGACCATTCCCCCAGCGGATGACTCAACCGATACGAATGGAACGGCATGTCGGTTGGATCGCTGCCACGCACAAGCTGGTAGTGTCCTGTTGGCGCTTTGGCCTTTAATTCTGTTGGCGTGGTGTTGAGTAAAAAAGCGTGCTGCTGATTGTCAAACTGAGCGTGATTGGCCAGCGCGTAGCGCGTGACAGCCCAGAACCAACGGCTCATTTTGTCAAGCCGCGCCTGGGCTTCTTCCAGTCGCAATTTGAGGCGGTCATGCACATCCTCATCAAAATGTTCAAGCAGTTGGGTTTGCGTTTCTTTGATGCGGCTATGGATGACATCTTCCATCTCGGCTTGCAGACATTGGAAAGCAGCATCAATGTCTTGTGGCAATCGGCAGGTGGTGTAGATGTGCAGAATGCGCTTTTCAAAATCAAGCCCATTTTCAATGCTGCCCAGAACCTCGTCTGACGCACCAAACAAGCCGGTGAACAGATTGAATTTTTGCGTCAACAGCTCCAATACCCGTTGATCGGCCTGGTTTCGGGTGTTGATAAAGTTAATGACCACCACGTCGTAACGCTGGCCGTAACGATGGCAGCGGCCAATGCGTTGCTCAATGCGCTGTGGATTCCAGGGCAGGTCATAGTTGATGATGAGGGCACAAAATTGCAAATTGACCCCTTCGGCTGCGGCCTCGGTGGCAATCATGATGTCTGCACCGCGACCACTGACATCGCGAAAGTGATCGATCAAGGCCGTTCGTCGATCGACCTGGGATGAACCTGTGACACGGTCTGAACCTTCGTTTTGGCGCACCCATTGCTGATAAATGCGTGTTGAATCCTCATGGTTGTTGGTTCCGTTGAACATGACCAGTTTTCCAGTGTGACCGTTGGCGTTCAAAAAACAGTACAGGTAGTCCTGCGTTCGTCGGGATTCGGTAAAGATGATGACTTTTCGCGGCGCGTGCATGCTGGCCATGCTGTCAAAACCCAGTTCAATGGCCTTTAACAATGACTGCGCTTTTGAATCGACGGGCAAATTCCGGGCTTGCTCGATAAAGGCATTGATTTCAGCGATTTCGGCACGCACAACCTCGGCGTCAATGCCGTTTTGGGCGGCGGGGTCTGGCGTGAAAGCGGCAGTCTCATCATCGTTGTCTGGCGCATAGTCTGACGCCATGTCTTCATCATCGATCAGTTGCTCAACAAGTGACTCGCCATCACTGTCCACGGCAGAGCTTTCCAGCAACCGCTGTAATCGATCGCGGATAGCCAACAACGTGACCGTTACCGCATAGGTGCTGGATGCCAATAACTTGTGCAGTATCAATGCGACCAAGTGGCGTTGGCGATGGGGCAAGGCATAAGAATTTTCACGCTGCAAAAAGGCTGTGATGCGCTCGTAAAGCCATTGTTCGTTGTCTGTTGGATGAAATCGCTGCGTCAAGGTCTTGCGTTCGGTGTATTTCACATACTCCAGAACGTCGCGCCTCAGCGTGCGTTTTGTAAAAGGAGCGATCCTTCCTCGCAATTCAGCCAGTTGGCGTGTATCCATATTGGGCATGTATTGCCTGCTAAAGGCTTCAATGCTGCCAAACAGGTGTTCATCCAGCAGTGTGGACAGGCCATACAACTCAATTAGGATGTGGTCAGTAATAAGTTCCCCATTTGGCCGTCAGAGTTGGGAGGCAATGCTAGGCGCAAATCGCGCGGTGTGGCCATGCCACATAAGCGATTTGTAACGACGCAGTGCACCCAAATCTGACGAGCCAAATGGGG
>CAIXMC010000441.1 GCA_903920405.1 uncultured beta proteobacterium | reverse complement strand
GTGGGTTCGTCTAGCAAAATCACACGGGCATCACAGGCGAGGGTCATGCCCAATTCAAGCACACGCTGTGCTGCATGGGTCAGATTCAAAGCCTGTACATGGCGTTGGTGATCGAGTTTTACCAGATGCATCAGCTCTGTAGCGCGGTCATTGACATCATTTAAGTGGGCCAAAAATTTGAACAAGGTGTATCGGTAGCCCAAACTCCACAGCACAGCACAGCGCAAGTTTTCAAAAACACTGAGGTTTGGAAAAATGTTGCTTCTCTGAAAGCTGCGAGATAGCCCCATTCTGTTGATTTTATACGGTTTTTTTCCATCTATACGGTGACCATGAAGCCAAATCTGGCCACTGCTGGGGATACATCGACCGCTCATCACATCAAACAGTGTCGATTTGCCCGCACCGTTGGGGCCAATGATGCCGATGCGCTCGCCAGGATGGATAGACAGATCAAGGCCACGAATGACCTCGGTCTTGCCAAAACTTTTTCGCAAGACCTTCAGTTCTAACGCCAAGTGGGGATTTTCTTGTATCACCAAACCTCTTGATGGGTGACTTGTAGATGGTGGTGTCGTGTCAATGCCAACAGGCCACATCCCGTACACACCATCAAAATAGCACCTAACCAACTGTCCGCACGATGTACATTCAGGCTGATATTTAAAAAGTAGCAGTCTGGACCTGCGCTGATGTGGATGTGATACATCATCTCGATCATGGCAGCAGATCCCGTCAACGCGACCAGAGCCGTCACTGTCATCGCCAGATAACTCATCCCCAAGCTGCGCATTTTTGCCAAGCGATTTTGGTGCCCATTCATCATGATGAGCGATGCCAAGCCGCCCGGGGCATACCTGACCATCAACACAAAAATCAACCCAAGATACAAGAGCCAGGCCTGAGTCCATTCAGACAGTAAGGCAAACACCAGCACCATCAACACCGCGCCCACCATGGGGCCAAAAAAGAACGTACTCCCCCCCAAAAATGTAAACAGCAAATAGACCCCGGAGCGGTGAGTACTGAGTACATCGGTTGTGACCCTTTCAAAAAAAAGCGCCGCCAGACCACCAGAAATACCTGCAAAAAATGCAGCCATCACAAACGTGAAGTAACGCACCACACGGGGGTTGTAGCCCAAAAATTCAACCCGCTCGGGGTTGTCACGTACAGCCTCCAATATGCGCCCCAAGGGAGTTTGTGTAAAAGCATACATCAGCGCAGTACAGATGAAGGTGTAGCAGGCCACCAAATAATACAACTCGATAGGTGAGCCAAAAGTGATGCCCCAGACACTGTTGCCAGCAACACGATTGCCTGAAATGCCAGCCTCACCCCCAAAAAACGAGGGAAACATCACGGCAAAAGCACCGACCAGTTCACCCAACCCGAAGGTAATCATGGCAAAGGGCATCCCTGCTTTTTGGGTACTGATCCATCCCAGCAACAATGCCAACACTGCACTGCCCAAACCGCCTGCCAATGGAATCAAACTCACGGGCAGCGCCCAGCCGTTGCTCACCCCGTTGAGCGTGTGAATGGCAAAAAAAGCGCCCATACCCGAATAAACCGCATGACCAAAGCTGATCATGCCGCCTTGCCCCAGTAGCATGTTGTAACTTAAACACGCGATGATGACCACGCCGATTTGACTCAGCAGACTCAGGCCAAGATCACCAGTCCAGAGCAGCGGTGCCAGTGCCAGCAGCAAGGCGTAAGCAAGCCACCATGCCATGTGATGGGCATGGGCATCGCCATCACCATCGCCATCACCCACGTTTGCCACCCATGCCATGAGGCCGAAACATGAGTACCAGAACCATCAAAAGGTAGGGCAACAAAGGTGCTAACTGACTGAACTGGATGTGGCACAGGGCATTACAGTGCTTGTCAAAGTGCAACCACGGCAGTGCTGACAACAGTGACATATCCATCGCGGCCACCAAGGTTTGCATCACACCGATGAGCAAAGAGGCCACAAACGCCCCGCCAAGCGACCCCATGCCACCCACAACCATCACCACAAAAATCATCCCGCCCATGGAAGCTGCCATGCCGGGTTCCGTCACAAAAGCATTTCCCGCCATCACGCCTGCCAGGCCTGCCAGGGCGCAACCTCCACCAAATACAAAAGTTAATACTTGTGGAACGTTATGCCCCAAAGCCTCTGCCATGTGGGTGTGCGTCAATGCCGCCTGAATGACCCACCCCACCCGGGTTCGCGCCATAACCCACCACATCCCAGCCAGCATGAACAGCGACACACCCATCATGAAGCCGCGATACAAGGGAAACTGAAAACCATGCAGTGTGAACAAATGCCCCTCCAGTGCAACAGGTACGCGGTAATCCACCGAACTGCGTCCCCAGACCAGTTGAACCAGTTCCAAAACAATGACGCTCACGCCAAAGGTGATCAGCAACTCTGCCCTATGGCCCAGTTGACGCAAGCCATAACGTTCAATGAAAGCGCCCAGCACGCCCACCCCCAAAGGCGACAGCACCAGGGCAGCCCAAAATCCGAGCCATGGCGTGATGGTGTAAGCAAAGTAGGCCCCCAGCATGTAAAAAGAAGCATGGGCAAAGTGAAACACGCCCATCATGCCAAAAATCAAGATCAGTCCAGCACTCAGCATAAACAGCAAAAGCCCGTAGCTGATGCCATTGAGCAATAAAAAAGCAACGAATTCCATACAGGTTGAAGGTTTTGATAAGTCAATTCAATTGCTACTATGATAATAGCTAACTAAGGATGTGGTCAGTAATAAGTTCCCCATTTGGCCGTCAGAGTTGGGAGGCAATGCTAGGCGCAAATCGCGCGGTGTGGCCATGCCACATAAGCGATTTGTAACGACGCAGTGCACCCAAATCTGACGAGCCAAATGGGG
>CAIXMC010000440.1 GCA_903920405.1 uncultured beta proteobacterium | reverse complement strand
GGTCTGCAAACGGCTCCCACGCGCTAACCTCACTAAATGCGCTCACAGTTAACGGTGTGGCACGACAATGGCTGCAAAACCGTAGATTTGACCTTACTTGGGCAGCCAAAGCGGCTTAGTCAATCGTACAGGTCGCAAAATAGGCTCAATCGCTTCAGTCTGAGCAGGCCGCAGGCCCGTCCAACCCTGCTCCCACAGCCAGCGTTGCAGGGGTGGGGCGAGTTGGTCAAAGCCGGTGGATGGGGTGGTGGCACTCACTTAGGCTATAGGTAAACGCTTGATGCGAATACGCTTGTCAACGATAAGTCAAAGTATATAAGTTATTTATCATTAGTTGTTATTTGAAACATATTATGTAATTATTACAACATGTTGTTTTTATACAACTTCTTACTAGCTTCCAGTATTATCTAATGATAAAAAACTTATATGCTTTGACTTAGTGACCATTGCGCCATGGGTCACGTCATCACTAACCAACGTCAGTACCCTTTCGATCAACGATGCTGTCTGTGCCCCTTTCATTCCCTGCATCCGAATGCGCACAACCGATGGACCATTTGCACCGGTGAGTGCAAGCAGTGTATGAAAATCAGCATCAAGCGTCACTACCACTCGCTGCTCTTGATGCGCCAAACGCAGAATGGCAACGTCTTCAGCCCTGGACATACCGAGCTCACTGACATGCTGCACATCCCAACCATGCTCACGCATCAAATGCGCGGTGGTCAACGGTAGCCCTTGATCCAAAAGAATTTTGATCATGCTTCTTCAAGTACTGCCACACGGTCATCCAGATTGGATGCAGCAAAACCGAGAGCCTGGCGAATGTCTTCAGGTTCAAGTTCCGGATATTCGCGATACAACTCTTCACGTTCAGGATACAAAGCCACGGCCTCCAACACCCGTTTTACAGTCAGGCGCATTCCGCGAACGCAGGGCTGGCCACTCACGATAGCGGGGTTAACGGTAATGCGATCAAAGTGATTCATATAAGTCCTGTTCCATCATTCATCATGATTCCTGCCACGTGGCAAGCACCTGCAACAAAGCCTCTTGCTGCACCATCACAACATCACCGTCTTCTTGAAGTGCAGCATCACCTTGTAAATCATAGGATTTCTCATTGATGTCATCAATCACCGCACTGGGCAACAGGTCAAGGGGCAGCAGTTTCAAACGCAAATCAGCCATGGTCACCATGGATTGTGAACACATCCAGGTCAATATGTCGGGCAAGGTTTGTTCAATGGGGGGGCAAATAGGTTTGTTCACCGGAACAGGCAGCGTTGTAATGGCATCCAGCCTGCGAAGAATATCCTGCATGGATTCCTCAAGCCGCGTCATGCGTTGCAATAACTCGACCTTTTCAGACGATACCTCCCCATTTTCATCCAGTGCCTGAATATCTTCGGCTGCGGCATGAATCAAGGTGAATTGATGTAATTTATTGTCGGTACATCTGAAGGTAAAGTTCAGCCGAAGCGCTGGTTTGGCCGGTAACACAGAGACATAGAGGTGATGACCAATAGCAATACGGGGCAAACAGTCTTTGTAAAAAACCAACCCCATTTTGCGAAAAGCCCCTGCACGAATCGTTGCGCCCTCTGTTCCCAAGAGCAGCCCTGACAACCAACCAGACTGCTCAATTTCCTCACCCTGTAAATTGACATAGTGTGCAAAAGGTATCTCTACACGCATTTGCTTTAGCCCATTATTGGCTACTGATAAATAGAAAATATAAGCAGCTTCGCCGGTTTTCATGGTCGCATTTTCGACATTATCAAAGCGAACCATGATACCCAGGTTGGGTAGGTTCAGAGATAAAAATTCGGCAGTGATATTTTTATAGGACTTACGCATTGACAGTGCGGTGAAATTGTGGTAGTAAGTGCTCTTTTCCAGGAATAAAACTACGGACAAAAGATTCAATGACTGGGGTGAATAAATCACGCTTCCATTGGTAAGCGTTGCTGATGAGATTGCACAGCGACATCTGCTGCAAATGCACAAAACT
>CAIXMC010000439.1 GCA_903920405.1 uncultured beta proteobacterium | reverse complement strand
CCCGAATGATGAATGAATTTTTTACCCATAAAAAGTGCCTGTAGCCCTTATGGGATAAGGATACATTGCTATTGTTTTCTTTTTTATTTCGCAACTTCTCAATAAGTCATGGCAGTCAAAATTTCAGACATCCCCGGAATGGCAATGAAATGGGGCTGAATTTTGGACAGAATTTGGTGGAAAAGCTGTAGTGTTAAAAATCGACTAAACATAATGAATTTTGGACTTGTTGCCCACCGACTTCACCGGCTGGGGCCTGATTGTGCGCTGTTGCGTTGGGCGCGACTTTGTGAACCTGGCCTGCGTCAGCTCGCGCTTCAATTGCACGCCACAGGAGGTGCACATGACACTTTGGTGATTAACGATTTGCTGCGCAATCAATTGGTCTCGGTTGGACACGGTCGCGACGGGGGGCTGATGCGTCTGGTCTCGCGTGCAGCAGGTGGGCTGTCGCCGCAAACTGCACTCAATGGTGTCTTCTTTTTTATCGATCCGGTGAACCCGACATCGATGTACCCCGAAACACAGGCACTCAAGCGCCAGTGTGTCATTCACGGTAAACCTTTTGTTGCCACCCTCGCCGGTGCCATTGAGTGGGTGGCTGTTGAACTGGTCTGCGCCGGATTGACAGAAAACCCTGTGCCTCAGTCACAACAAAGCTGGGCGCTTGAGTCCCAAGTGGTAGCACTGGTCGCCCATGATGCCCTCAAACACGACATGATGGCATTTGCAAGTGAGCATTTTGATACGTTGTCACGATTTGCAGGTCGTGTGGCCACAGGCACCACAGGCAAGCAACTCAACGCCATGGCGTGGTCGATGGGTTGGCCAGCATCACAAAATTGGGTCACTTGCTATCAAAGTGGCCCTTTGGGGGGTGATGCGCAAATTGCAGAGCTGGTGCTCGACAGGCGCTGCCAAAAGGTCATCTTTTTTGAAGACCCACATGTGGCTCGTCAGCATGAGGCTGACATTCAACTGCTGGATCGTTCTGTCTATAGCGCAGGCGATGTAACCACCTGCATCAACACACCCGCCATGGCACGCCGATGGGCGCTGGCCATGTCTCTTGTTGGTATGCCCTAATGCCCTATGCCCTAAGGCGCCGTGCAAAAATAATATGGTCAATAAAGCGATGGCGTATGTCAACTGGAGGCACTACCGAATCGCCACCCCTCGCAAGCGGCGTATTTTTTCCAGATTGACGAGGCATCGAACAGTCTGATTGGGCAGAGGCGAACGCACAGCGTACTGCGGGGCATGGGTGTCACTGGTATCGTGATAAATGTATTTACTCAAAGGCATGCCACTGGCGTTGATGATGCTGGCGACATGGGGAGCGTTGGCTCGCAGGCCACGCTGGATCACCACAGCAGTTTCTCCGTTGGCTAATTGAACATAGGTTCCTGGCGGGTAAAAGCTCAATACGGCGACCAGGGCAGAATTCATTTCTGTGGTTTGCGAGGGAGAGGTCAGCACCAGGGATTGGGCTGCTCTCAGTGCCGACAGAGCGGGCCGTGATGCGCGCGATGCCAATTTGGCAATTTGACAGTCTGCCAAATGAAGCAAATGCAATGGTGTTGCATGCTCGTTGTGCATGGGCGCTGCACCTGGCGCATGATGCCATTGCACAAGATGCAACAGCACATCATCATTCAAACCAAAGCTGCCCAGAATATTGGTACTGATGGGGGGATGCTCGTCAATGATTTGACGTTGCTGCTTGTTGGGTGGCTTGTGTTGGCGCGCCATATGGTCTTGTGACTGTGCCATGCCAATGTTCATCAAAAGCGCTGCACGCAGCAGAGTGTCGATACTGTCTTCGGGTTGCTCAAGTTTTTGCATGGTGAGCATACATACTGCAGCACACAACAAGGCGTGGGTGGCGCAGTAGCCCTGATTCAGATCAGGCAGCGCCTGAAACAGCACAAAAAGGCTATCGTCCGGGTCTGTTTTGAGCAGCGATGTCACTTTTTGCGCAATACCTTCCAGACGCACTATAGGCATGATGGCATCTGTGCCTTGGTACAACAGGCCGCGCAAAATTTCCTGCAAATCAAGCCAATCTCCTTTTACCTGCGTGCCTTCCATGTAGTCATGGTCAAGAATGTCACTGGGCATGGGAGCGGCGGCGATGGTGAGCATATCTACCCCGCTGGCGCGCATCCGCCGCATGGTGCGTTCCAGGCTTTTTTGCCAGGCAATGGCATCGCTTTCGGTCATACAAGCCTTGTGCATTGCCAGCATGTCGCGGTGCGACTCGGACTGTAGAACCTGACCACGGCGCAACAAAAGCCGCCCGTCGCTGCTCCAGACATCGACAGGAAATTCACGACCAAGCTGCACCCGATTCAATGGCACAGGCTGATAAACAATCATGCCGGTTTCCTCAAGCGTTCAAAAATCGTACGGGTTGCAAAGGGGCGGTGTCGTACTTCAGTTGCACCGGCACACGCTGGGCTAAAGCACACATCAACTCATAGCCCAGTGTGCCAGCACTGTGCGCCACCTCGTCAATATCCAATAGCGCACCATTGCAGGCTTGCCCCCACAGAGTCACTTCGCTACCCACCCCAACGGTCATGCCTGATACCGGCAGATCGGTCAGATCGACAGCCATCATGTCCATGCTGACACGTCCAATCAGACGGGTACGATGGCCTGCTACCAGTACGGGTGTACCTGTAGGAGAATGTCTGGGGTATCCATCAGCGTAGCCACATGCAACGCACCCTATGTGCATTGGCTGTGTGGCTACAAATGCCGCGCCATATCCAACGCCATCGCCCTTCCTGAGGGTTTGAGTAGCTATGATTTTTGATGACAGTGTCATGACAGGCTGCAAGTTCCAATCAGCACGGTTATGCACCGGATGGTCGGGTGAACTGCCGTAGAGCATGATGCCTGGCCGAATCCAGTCACCTGATGCCGTGTTCAATAAAGTACCGTAGCGCAATGTGGCAGCACTGTTGAATAAGCTTCGTTCACCCGGCAAGTCTTGGGTGATATGGTCAAATACATGTTTTTGTTCTGTTATCCCGCATTCATCATCGGCGCGGCTGAAATGTGTCATGAGAGAAATTTCATCGACCTGTGACAGAGCACCCAAGCGCGTCCAGGCTGCACGATAGCACTCAGGGGTAAAACCCAGGCGATTCATGCCGGAGTTCATTTTCAGAAAAACCCTGTGGGGCACTTTGGTTTTGTGGGAGGCCAGCATGTCAATTTGCGTGTTGCAGTGGACGGTGTGCCACACGTTCAATTGTGAGCAAAGTTCAAGGTCTTGTGGTTCAAAAATGCCTTCGAGCAGCAAAATTGGACCACGCCAGCCCAAGCTGCGAACCCATTTTGCTTCATGAAGGTCAAGCACCGCAAAACCATCGGCAGAACGAAGCCACTCAAACACACGATCAATGCCATGACCATAGGCGTTGGCCTTGATGACTGCCCAGATTTTGGTATCTGGCACACATTGGCGGCAGCGCTTCAGGTTATGTTGTAGTGCAGAGGTGTGGAGGGTGGCAAGAATAGGACGGGGCATACGAAGCCTATTTTGACATTGTCGCGCCGTGCTATAACCCTCCGTTGTTGGGTGCGGTTCAAAATGATGTGGAATGTGTGCCAAAAACCTGGGAGCGAGGGCAAGACGCTCTCTCTCCCAGAAATGAGTCTTGTTTGGCATCGTTGCCATATCCACATCAGTTTAAATCGCACCCTCTGTTGTTTGCAATCACATCTCGTTCACCTGCAGGGTGAATTTGTTCTTCAGCCAGTTCCGTCATTCCCGCGAAGGCGGGAATCCAGAATGCACTAGATTCCCGCCTTCGCGGGAATGACGAAAATTCAACAACTTGCCTTCAGAACAAATTCACCCTGGAGATAACCCAATGACATTAAGTAGATCAACCGAAAAGTCTGAACATGAATTTGAAAAATGCCAAGAAACACACCTAACAATAGCAAAATCAAAAGGATAGGCTGGCTGTCACCCTCTATTGCGCTGATGCGACATTTTCGGCTGCAAACCAAACTGGGTGTCATGGCGGTTTTGTTGATTTTGTCGTGGCTGGTCACAGTCGGTCTTGAAATGGCTTCCTTGATTAACGCTTACCGAACGGCACAGGTTCAAGATGATGCCATTTTTCAAGAGATGATGGGGTTCGGTTTCTTTGCTTTTGGAGGTATTTTGCTGGCCATTTATTTGATGCTGGGGTTGATCAGCGCCACAAGTAGCAGTGTGGCCATGCTGCTTGCTGCGTTGAAAGAAGGAACGCATGGCAACCTGGCAGTTAAAGTGGCGATACCGGGTCAAGACGAGTTTGCCATGATTGGAAAGGAATTTGAAGACATGCTCAATGTGCTGTCAGCTCTGGTGGCAGATGTGCGAAGCGCAGCAGCCCTAGTCACTGATGTAGGCACCAAACTGGTGGATGACAGTGATGCGTTATCGCAGCGCACCCAAGCCCAGACCAGCCATTTGGTCGATGTGACGACCAACATCGGACGCATCAGCGAGACGGTGGCGCACAACTCAGAGGCGACACAAGAGGTCAGTTTGTTGATCCTTTGTCTGGCCGATGAGGCCAACAAAGCCACGAAATTGATGACGCAGACGACAGCAGGCATGGATGAGCTGCAATTCACCTCCAACCACATGACAGAGATTATTGGAACCATCGATGGCATTTCCTTTCAAATCAACTTGCTGGCGCTCAATGCTGCCGTCGAGGCTGCTCGTGCTGGCGAACAGGGTCGGGGCTTTGCTGTGGTGGCAGGCGAAGTGCGGGCGCTGGCCGGACGCAGCCAGGTTGCCGCCCAAGAAATTCGTAAGCTCATTGCCGATTCGGCCTCGCAGGTCAGTGCCGCCGTCACAGCGATTCAGGCGATCAATCAAACCATGGAGAGTTTGGTAACAGGCGTGAGGGAGGTCTCTCAGAACGTCAACTTCATGGCAGATGGCAGCATTGATCAAAGCACGGCATTGTCCGAGGTGGTGCAGTCTGTTGGCGACCTTGACCGCGTGACCCTTGAAAACATGGGCTTGATAGAGGGGACGACCCACCATTCTTCTCGATTGGTCCAGCGATCAGGGCAGCTTGCAGAGGCAATGACCTTTATTTTGTTGCGCCAAGGCACTGCGGATGAGGCCATGGCGTTGGTGAAGTCAGCCTATGCCTTGGTGCAATCAGTGGGTTTTGACAAGGCAGCAGCGGTTTTTCGTGACCCACAGGGTGGATTTATGGACCGGGATTTGTATATTTTTGCTCTGAACAAACAAGGTGTCTATCGTGTCTGTGGGGCAGATCAGAGCCGGGTAGGCAGCAGTATTTTGGACGCAACCGACTTCGATGGCAAAGATTTGCTTGACAACGCATGGCAGCGCTGTGCCAAGGGGGGTGGCTGGATTGAACACAATCTGTTTGATACCGTCAAACACAGCGTCAGTGGGCAATCCATTTATGTCATTCCCATCGACAACAATATGATGATTGGCTGTGCTGCCAATCGCAGCGAGATAACCTGAGGTGAACTCCGCCCAAAAATCATTACATGTGCTGGTGGCTGACGACAATCCCGCCAATCGTCGTATGCTGATAGGCCTTCTGACCGCTTTGGGCCACACCGGGACAGTAGTGGGCGACGGTGTAGCAGCCTTGAAGTGTTTGACAAAACTTACTTTTGACGTTGTTTTTATGGACATGCTGATGCCAAAATTGGATGGCTTTGAAACCTTGAAAGCCATTCGCGCCCAGGAAAAGGTAGATGGAGGTCATTTGCCCATCATCATGGTGACAGCCTATGCCGACCGCATTGACCAGTTCAGGTATCAAAAAGCCGGTGCTGACGGCCTGGTTTCCAAGCCCTTTGATATGAAAAAATTGCACTCGGCATTGCAACGCTTGTTAGGTGGTCCCTGCCAGACCGCCCCATGACCCCCCTGAAGGAGGTAGCTATGAAAGTAAAAGCCAGTATTCTGATTGTGGACGATGAACCCGCGAACCGGCTCATTCTGGAAGACCTGCTGGAGAAACATTATTCAGTCCATGCAATCGACAATGGACGACAGACTCTGGATTACCTGACCACGGTGGGGCAGGTGGAACTGATTTTGCTTGATGTCATGATGCCGGACATGGATGGTTTTGAGGTTTGCCGCTGGATCAAGGACGACCCTGAACTTCAGGATATACCTGTCCTGTTTTTGACGGGTCTGCAAAGCGAAGCCGATGAGGAGCGTGGCCTGGCCTTGGGGGCCGTGGACTTTATCCACAAACCGTTTTCGCCTTCCGTGGTGCTGGCACGGGTACGCAACCACCTCGAACTGTCACGCACACGCAAGCAGCTCAGTGACCGCAACTTTACTTTGGCAGGTTTGGTCAATGAGCGCACACAAGCCCTTATACGCGAGAAAAATCAAGTGATTCTTTCGCAGGAAGCGACCCTCAGTTCACTGTCTAACCTGGTTGAGATACGCGATAACGAGACAAGCAACCATATTCACCGTACCCAGAATTACGTTCGCGTATTGGCCGAGCGATTGAGCCTGCACCCACGCTTTGCCAAAGAACTCAGCGAGGACGTCATTGCCTTGCTGTTCAAGTCGGCACCACTGCACGATGTAGGCAAGGTCGCCATTCCCGATGTCATTTTGCACAAACCCGGAAAGCTCACCAACGAAGAATGGATGATCATGAAACGTCACACCGAGTATGGCCGCGACGCTTTGAATCAGGCAGAAAGCGACAGCGACAAAGTGGTCGACTTTTTGAGTTACGCGAAAGAGATCGCTTATGGCCATCACGAAAAATGGGATGGATCGGGTTATCCACAAGGCCTGTCTGGTGAGGCCATTCCCCTGTCGGCACGCATCATGGCAGTGGCTGATGTCTATGATGCCCTGATTTCAAAACGTGTGTATAAGCCAGCATTTCCTCACGACAAGGCTATCAGCATGATCATCGAAGGGCGCGCAACACATTTTGACCCAGAGATGATTGATGTACTGTGCGATGTTTCCGACGAGTTTCTGGCCATTGCAACAAGTTACAGTGATACGAAAAATAAGCACTGACAAGCCTCTGATCCACACAAATAACATTCACAATGTTGTGCGATTCACGCTGGTGTGAAACAACCAACCCTCTCCCCAAGGGAGCTAAGGTATGCACACATTTTTTCGTGCCTGATAACATCCCGTACTTTCTGATTGATCTGGGAGTATGAGCAATGAATGCACCGTGGTTGCTGGCAGTATGTATTTGGAATTTTGGCGACTTGCGCTTAAAAAAAACTCTG
>CAIXMC010000438.1 GCA_903920405.1 uncultured beta proteobacterium | reverse complement strand
TGGCACTCGTGGAAGCGGCATCTTGCCGCTTTGCCAGCGTCAGCGGCTGGAAGCCGCTGCTACATGACCACCAGCAGTGCCATTGTGCAATCTGAAGAACTTGCTTTTGAAATCAGCGAACCGTGAGTGACCACATCCTTAGACATTTGAAAACCGGTCAATCTTGACCGCGTGAGGTATAAATTGGACCTCCACATCGACAAAATCTTCTTTTTCGTCTTCAGGCCAGTCCGTTGCCAAGGCTTTATCTGTGTTGCAAGGCGTATATTTGGCAACGTCTGCTTCAAATGCCTCGGGTGTTTCGTGTTGGTGTTCAAAGAAATTGCCATCAAAATGACCAAAGGTAATCAGGTTTGAGGGGATTGTTTTGAAGAAGGATGGTATCTTGCAAGATTCAAAAACTTTATAACGGCCATAAAGATAACCATACAAAAAATTGTCGAAGATCATCATTTCTCTTGCAGAAAATTCGTCTTCAATGGGTTTTCTATAAACATCAGAATTTATATTTTTGTCGTTGGGTGCGAATACTTTGCAAAAACGAAACTCAATGGTGCTTCGCAGATTAATAACATGCAATCCATATTGGTAGGTTTGTCCGTGCTTCAAGACTTCAACCTCAAAAGTAAAAGCAAAAGCACCTTTCCAGTCGTCAAAGAAGTTGCCAGATTCTCCAAAGCACCAGCGCATGGCTGTGTAATATTGTGCAAGGTTGAGGGTGTCAATTTCATGACTATCCGTGCTGCATGATCTGAAACATGGCCATTGTTCGTAGATAGGGTAGCTTTTAGCGCGTATGTTGGCATAAGCACTGTCGTCAATACGCCTGAAACGGCATTGAAAGACTTTGGGTGTGTTTGTGGCTTCGTCGTTCATGGTGTGACCTGTGTTTGCAATGGTGGGTTCAATGGTCGGCAAAAACTGCCTTTGGGGTCTGGGCATCCCAAATGGTATCAGTCCAGTGTTCTCGTCGTTCGGTGGTGGCGATGTCTAGGCGATCAATGGTGTCGTCTGAAAGCGCGCCAAAGCGTCGGGTGAGTTGGCGTGTCGTAACCGTTTAGACTCCCCTCAGCATTTTTAGGATTTTGGCATGGTGTGCAGTCTTGGCGATCACTGGGTTCTATACAGATCAACAACTTCTGATCATCGCTATGGACGGTTATGGACAAATTTCCCAAAAGTGGGAGGGGGGTCTAAACGGTTACCCATCAACTCCAGCACCCCAAATATATCGTCTGAATTCAGCGGCTGCCGTAGGCAGTCCGCTGGAATGATGGGTTAGGCTGTATGCCACTGAAGTTTTTGTACACGCGCAAGATCAACACTATTTTTTGCTTGCCAAAGATCATGGTTATCTTGCATCGCAAGCCAACTCTCTGGGCTTCTGCCAAGAGCCTTAGAGAGGCGCAGCGCCATTTCAGGGGTGATACGGCTAATACCATTCAGAATGCGATTTAAAGTGGATGGCGCAACATCAAGCTTCTCGGCAAGTTCACGCCCACTAATGTTATTGGGTTCCAAATATATGCCAACAATAAATTCGCCGGGATGGGGGGGATTGTGCATGAGCATTAGTGATAATCCTCGTAATCAAGAACGTAAACATTTCCTTCGCTGAACTCAAAAGTGACTCGCCAATTGCCATTTACGCAGATAGACCAGCGACTCTTTTCTTGCCCAAGAAGGGGATGCAAACGAAACCCCGGCATATCCAGATCGTCGATGACTTGAGCCGTGTCAAGTGCGGTAAGTTGAAGGCGCAACCGCTTTGCATGGCTCGGCTGCACGCCAGCAACGCTTCCCGTTTCAAACAATTTTGCAAGTCCTTTGTGCTTGAACGATTTGATCATGCCGCCATGCTAACACACCGTTGCGTGCCGCGCAACAAGAACATGCCTAACGTTAAAAGTAAGGGGCGGCGCGCACCAGCGCGACGTCCCGCTTGACTGCAAGGTTAGGCGGCGGTGCTAAACAGGTGGCGCACACGATGCACAACCCACGAACGGCAGCCAGCGCACAAAAACTAAAACAACACCTGGACAGCACGCGCCCACAAAGTGCAGTGACTACAAAATATGTAGCTACAACCGCAGATGTGACAAGGGTTAGAGGCACAAAAGGCATCTCAATTTGAGCCGCCTAACGT
>CAIXMC010000437.1 GCA_903920405.1 uncultured beta proteobacterium | reverse complement strand
GGCTACGGGTTCTTTGCTTCACGCTGCGGCTGATTGTCAACGGAAAAAATGGCATGGATCCTCCTGCGGTTTGAATACGGCGGGTTCAGGGTGATACTTCACGCAAGGTTGCCATGGCGGCACCGTAGGGCAAGGTAACTTGCAGCATGCCCTGAATCGTATTGATTTGCAGCGCCATGATGTCCAACGGCTTGTCCGTGACCACTGCCATCAGGTGGCCTACCCCGGCCGGGCCGCGGGCAGACATGCGCCAGCTTGGGCGTGGCAAACCCAAAGTTGTACCTGCGGCCACGAAATTGGCACCGTCCATGGCGTTGGGAAACACCAGGCTCAAACTGCGGCCATCGGTTCCAATCTGGAACAAATACACATAGCCCGTCGTGCTGGTACGTACCTCCGCCACAATGGGGTCCCCCGTTTTGACTTGATCGGCTGACAGCTTCAGGCTGACAGCCATTGACGGGGTGGCTTGACGCATCACAGTGTCCATGCGATGCAGCAAAGCGGCATCGTCCGTGCTGGGTGGAGCAGCGCTGACGGTGCCAGATGGATTGGCACATCCTGACAGCACAAGGAAAATGCTCAACACGACAGAACTGATCCAAACAGGGTGGTTCATACGATGGCTCCTGGCAAAAGTGAGATTCAAAAGGTGAACGGGTTTCATCTGGGGGTTGGTACCAGCCGGTCATCGCCGTTCTGATAAACAGGTGTACCACTGCTTGCGAGCAGCCGGACTTCCACACGGCGATTGATGGCGGCTGTCGGGTGAGCTGGGTTCAGCAGGCGAGAAAACCCGTAGCCTACCGTTTGCAAGCGTGAAAGGGGCATACCATGCACTTCTGCCAGATAAGCCTTCACTGCATTGGCACGCAACAGACTGAGTCTGATGTTGTAGTTGGCATCCCCAACCCTGTCGGTATGGCCACCGAGCAGAAAACCGAAGGCGTTCAGTGATCGGTCATTGAGTGCCATGGCCAACTCGTCAAGCTGACGTTTGCCATGCGGCATCAGATCTGCTGAACCGAAAGTGAACTGCACGTACAAGTCGATGGCGGCGTCACGTCTTGCGGATGGCCTGGGGCGGGACATTGCGCCGGGCCTATCGGGGACGATGTCTTTGGGAGCAGTCAACGCCTCGATGATCTTGGGTGCCGAGACGATAGGCTCTGGTGCATCATCGTCTTGCGCCCAGGTAGCCGTGACGCCCAACAGCACGAATCCCATCGCACATACCAGGCCAGCGCGCCGCAAAAAGTTACTCAGTTTCATGGTATTAACCTCTAAAAAAATGGAAATCACAGTTACCATGCACCAACGATGAGTTGTTCCATGGCGGGGAATTGACCGGGCGGTACCAGTTGCAAATAGCTCGATCCGGTCTTGCTGTCTTGCCGATAAGCGGGTTGCTCGCTGCGCGCACCCTCAACCGCACGGACATGGCGAACGGACACCACCATGCGCTCGTTGGCCAGACGGTTCATCGTAAAGTATTCATGTGAACCCATCGGAATATCCACAGTTTCACCCGCCTTGATGTGGACCGACATGCCGGCCTGTGGGTACAGTTGTCCGGTGCGGTTGCCATACCAGGTATCGCCAATCACCTGGTCAACCTCAGCCACGGCATCAAAAGTTGGCGTAATGCGTAGCTTGAAGCGATGACCTGCACGCAACGGAACACCCATCGAGCGACTCTCCCGTTTGTTGCCTGCTGCATTAAGCACCACCTGCCGCAAATGCACACCCTGGTAGTTGAACGACGGACGCCATGCCTGAGCAGCCTGAGCAATACCACTGCCAACCAAAGGCAATTCAGGCAACCCCAAAATCACCGGCATAGGCTGGTAAGGGGTTTGTGCTGGCGGGGCAATCAGTGTCAATGGGACGTTTTCCACCGTTGCAACGGGCACCTCGGATAAAACAGTCACAAAGGTCGATACCCATTGGGTAAACGCAGGAAAAACCGGAACAGGCTCAGAAACGATCGTTTTGTCCTTTTGCGCCAACGCGCCTGTGGTCAAGGCCATGAGGATGACCGCCATCAACGGCCGACCGATGAAACCCAATAAGGTGCTGATGTTCATAAAAATCTCCTTGAAATAGTGGACGAGTCAATTCTGGCGTGTTAGCGCGGCGCGTGGACAATTTGCACGGTGCTCACCAGACCTTGTCCGTTTGCGTTGAGCAAGTAAGTGGTTTGGGGCGTATTTTGCACATCCAGTTGAATGTCCTTGCTACTGCTGCCACCTGCCTGGGCAGAACGCAACCAGTTGGAAAGCCAGGTCACGATGCCGGATTCCTTCACGGGTTCCATCACAACGTGCAATTGGTCAACACCAGAATTCCCCGTCAAGGCCAAGCGGGAACTGATGGTTTCAAGTCCGCTCTTTACCTGGCCATGCCATACCGGTTTGGGGTTCATTTCACCTTTGGGGTTGGTGTTGTAGAGCGACACACGCGAGTCGCGCGAGGCCAGCAATTTGACACGAAAACGATCGCCCGTCCGAAAAATCGAGTTGGTACTCTTGGGGATAAGAGTGCCGTCAGGCCGTTCCAGCAACACACTGACGGCCATGGCGTCCCCAACGACCACCGCATTTTGAACCGGCACATTGACCGTCGTCACCCACGGTGAAGAAACCCGGTCAAGAACAATGTCCTTGGTTGTGGTCGCCCCTTGTGTTGTTGATACAGCCGCGACCAGCATGGCGGTGGATAAAGTGCGAGACAGTGCATTCATGGTTAATCTCCTGTTATTTTGCCTGAACGGCAAGGGGTTGAAGTGTTGAACAATAACCTCATTGACGTGACACATTGAAAAACGTCGGATCATAAGTTTAATGCTGGTTCGATCCATGAAAAGAGACAGACCTGTAGCCCGGATGAAGCGAAGCGTAATCCGGGATGGGCACAAAGGCAAAACAATGGAGGCCACCCCCGGATTGCGCTTCGCTCCATCCGGGCTACGGTTCTTCATTCCCCGGATTGCGCTTCGCTCCATCCGGGATACCAAATTTTGCAGGGCGACACGTAGCCCGGATGAAGCGCAGCGCAATCCGGGAGGGGGCCACAGGCCACACAGCGCCTTCGGCGGAAAAAATAATCAAATCACCAAATAGCCAAATTCCCCAGCACCATGCTCAGGGACGCCGCACACACAAAGCCCGTTTGAGGATGCGGTTCTTGACATGATAAGCGTACCGAGTACCATAGTCGAGATTAACAGTAAAGGCCTTGGAGGAACCGTTGAGCTCATTGCTCCAGAACGCAAAATTAGTTAATCTAAACTCTGAAGAGGTTCTACATTTGTACGAGCCACAAAGTACAGACTGCGAAGTGTCAACAATGCCCTGCAGTTCTGAAACCGTAGGCAACCGCCAGCCACCCCCTTTGTTGTCGCAATAACGGGTGGCCTCGTTCCAATCAATGTCCGATCCGTTGTCAGACTGGCTCCACTCCAAGCCCGTTTTACCATCTTTGATCGTGCCAGCATTGCCAAGAACAAATCGTCCTTCCGGTCTGGCAACAGGCTCCTGGGGCTGACGCGCTGCAGCCTGCCGTTCAGATGCTTCCTTGGCCTGACGTGCTGCCGTCGCCTGCGCTCTCAAGGTCTCGTCCTCACGGCTCATGGGGTTGTCTTGCGCCCAGGCCGACAAAAACCTGTCCCACGCCTTGACCTGCAAGTCCGCACTGCCCGCAAAGGCCGCCGTCTTGTCATAGTCCGTCTTCATCCGCGTCTGCCATTGCGCCCATTGCTGGCGCGTCGCTTCTTCTTTGGCCAAGTCTTCCAGGCTGATGCCGCCGTTTTGGCCAGGCTGCGGGGTGACCTGCACCGGTTCTGGCTTGAGGCTGGCGACCTGAACAGGGGGGGATGCCACCGGTTTGCTGCCACTGAGATACACCCCCTTGAAGGCGCCGGTGTCGCCGTAGATTTTGGGCTTTTGGTCTTTGGTTTGCCGTGCCACTTCGTTGGCGGTTTCATCCAGAAGGTCGCGGATGTCTTGTGCCGGTTGGCGCAATTGCCCCAGCAGCGCCGTGGTATAGACCCCATTGCGACCCGTGCCGTCGTCGGCTGTTTTGCCATCCGCCGTGGCAAAGGCCACCACGGTGGCATTGCCTGAAGTTTCTACCCGTGCCAGCCCTTTTTTGGTGCCTTTGGAGCGGGTTTGATAGGGGTTGTCGCGGCAGGCGTCCAGAACGACCACGGTTCTCTGCACCTTGGCTTCGTCCAGGTCATTGAGCAGATCGCGCAGGGCAATGCCTTCGCTGCGAACGTCTTTTTCATCATTGATGCGGGCATCTGTGGGAATCAGATAATTTTCACCCCCGCTTTGCATGCCGTGTCCCGAGTAATACACCACCGCCAGTTGAGCCAACTGGGCCTGCGCGCTGAATTGTCGAATGGCATCGTGAAGGCCGCGACGGTTCAGATTCAGGTGGGGTTTGACGGTAAAGCCAGCCCGACGAAGCTCGGCTGCCACGTCATTGGCGTCATTGACCGGGTTGCGCAGAGGCTTGTCTTCGTAGGCGGCATTGCCAATCACCAGTGCCACGCGGTTTTCAGCCGCCGCAGGGCACATGACAGAGCAAAACAACAAGAAACACCATATCAGGTGGCGATGCAAGGCTTGGATAGCGTTCATGGCAGTCAACAACGTGGATTGGAGGCAGGAATAAAGGCGCA
Organism: uncultured beta proteobacterium; assembly: GCA_903920405.1. Classification (GTDB taxonomy): domain Bacteria; phylum Pseudomonadota; class Gammaproteobacteria; order Burkholderiales; family Burkholderiaceae_C; genus Rhodoferax. The sequence continues at coordinate 336 of CAIXMC010000437.1, read as the reverse complement.
ATGATACCGATGTCAAATGTCAGCACCTTTGGAACGGTAGCCCGGATGAAGCGAAGCGCAATCCGGGATGGGGCCTTCATTGTTTGGCCTTTGGCCCCTTCATTCCCCGGCTAAGGTATGCACACATTTTTTACAGCCATGGCGGCATGCCATCCGGCAGCGATGAGAGCAAAGCGAGTGAGTCCGTAGTGCATCGTGATGGGGCCGGGTTTGCGCTCGCTGGCGTAGCCCTTCCAGCCTCCCATACGTGCGATCATCCAGGATGCCCAAGCTAAACTTCGAACGGGTTGCAAATTCTTCTGTTTCTCGGTCTTGCCTTCGAGGGTCGGTTGTATT
>CAIXMC010000436.1 GCA_903920405.1 uncultured beta proteobacterium | reverse complement strand
CTGGGCGACAAGGCTGACTTGGTGATGAAAACGATTGACCTACACGTACAACGCTTCTTCGCGCAAGCCCTTCAACTCGACCCCTTGCAAATGCGATTGGAATCGTCGTAAATCAATGGGTTGTGTAATGTTTGTAGGTCAAAATGAACCCCGAAACTTCAGAATATCATATACTTGCATAAATAATTGAACTGAACCAGTGGCGGCGCGTCTGAATATCTTTAGCCCCAACGCTACCAGGTTCATATACCCATGAATCTCCCGACCGTCATTAGTTCACCCAATAACCCCTTGATTAAAGACTTGCGTCGCCTGGTCACTGCTTCTACAGACTACCGAAAGCAAGGCCGATTTTGGGCGGAAGGCGACCATCTTGTTCTAGCGGCATTGCTGCGAGGAAAGCGGCCTTGTATCGGTATTTTTTCAGAGTCTTTTTGGCCTCTAGCGCCCGTGGAATATACGCAGGCAGCTATTAAAACAATAGTTCTTCCAGATGCTTTGTATGACACACTCAGCGCCCTTGAGTCGCCTGCACGCTTGGGTTTTGTGTTTGATTTGCCTGCTGTGACACCTTTGCAAACCCATGCTCCTACTGTCATTTTGGACCGTGTGCAAGATGCAGGCAATGTGGGTGCTATTTTGCGCAGTGCATCGGCTTTTGGTTTTCAGCAGGTGATTGCCATCAAGGGCACGGCTGCGTTGTGGTCACCGAAGGTTTTGCGCGCGGGTATGGGTGCGCATTGGGGATTGCAACTGATAGAAGGGGCAACCCTTGAAACCTTAACCCCATTGACTGTGTCCATCGTGATGACCAGTTCACACCGTGGAAAGTATCTTCATCAAATGCTACAAAACAAAGAGCTACCCGTGCCCTGTGCATGGGCGATAGGAAATGAAGGGCAGGGCGTTGGCCGTGAGTTGGAGGCGCTTGCAACCTTGCATGTTCGCATTGCCCAGCCTGGAGGTGAAGAATCGCTCAATGTGGCTACGGCTGCGGCTATTTGTCTTCATGCCAGTGCAACCGCCCAACTCAGTTAAACGACTACAATCCAGCGCACTTTTATACCCGCGAAAGCCTTGTGCCAGTGCCAGACACTGTCATTTTTCAATTCTATTTCAAAGGGTTGCCTTTGATCTCGTGGACTTGTCACTATCTTGGAGAACCTAGTGCTTTTGTCTCTTCAGGGAAATACCCCACCCGCCATTTTGGCGCTCGCAGACGGCACGGTCTTCGTTGGCAATTCCATTGGGGCCGGCGGCTCCACTGTTGGCGAGGTCGTGTTTAACACCGCCATGACGGGTTACCAGGAAATTCTGACCGACCCCAGCTATTACCAGCAAATCGTCACACTCACCTACCCCCACATTGGTAATTACGGTATCAATGCCGATGATGTTGAGGCCAACAACATTCACGCTGCAGGTCTCATCATCAAAGACTTGCCAATGCTGGCCTCTAACTTTCGAGCGACTAAAAGTTTGAGTCAATACTTGGTGAACGAAGGCACTGTTGCCATTGCCAACATCGATACCCGTCAGCTCACGCGCCATTTGCGCACGCACGGCACACAAAACGGCTGCATCATGGCGCTGTCTACGTGTGAAGTGGTGACACAGGCAACCATTAGCCAGGCGCTTGCTTTGGCCAAGGCCGCACCTCACATGGCTGGGCTTGATCTGGCCCGTGTGGTGTCTGCCAAGTCGTCTTACCTCTGGACGCAAACCGAATGGACATTGGCAGATACAACAGGATATGGCGAGCAAACCCAGCCGTGTTGTCATGTGGTGGCTTTTGACTTTGGGGTCAAGAAAAACATTTTGCGCATGTTGGCAGAGCGCGGATGCAAAATCACAGTGGTTCCTGCGCAAACCTCAGCGATGGAAGTACGTCAACATCAGCCCGATGGCATTTTTTTCAGCAATGGCCCCGGCGACCCCCAACCTTGCGGTTACGCCATTGCTGCTGCGGCAGAGTTAATGGCCACCAACATTCCCACTTTTGGCATTTGCTTAGGCCATCAAATCATGGCGCTGGCTAGTGGTGCGAAAACCTTCAAGATGAAATTTGGTCACCACGGTGCCAACCATCCGGTGAAAAATCTGGACACCGGTCGCGTGTCCATCACCAGCCAAAACCACGGGTTTGCCGTTGATGAAAAAACCTTGCCACCCAACTTGCGCATCACCCATATCAGCCTGTTTGATGGAACCATCCAAGGGTTGGAGCGCACAGACAAATCGGCATTTTGCTTTCAAGGTCATCCCGAGGCCTCCCCCGGTCCGCATGACATTGGCTACTTGTTTGACCGGTTTGTCACCAACATGACTTCACGCTAACTTTCATGGCTTTCCAATCCACCCTAAATGATGGCACTTGTTCAGTTGAATTGGATTTGAGGAAATTCACATTGGACTTTATTGGAAACCAGTCATTGATTTCTATAACTAAAGTTTCGGAGTTCAATAATTTAAAATAACTCAACTTTAGACACTCAGTTTAGGTATTCGGATTTCTTACAACACTCCCCCTCGGTTCGCTCATTTCTAAAAACATGTTTAAGATCAATAGGTTGCAATCGTCGAAGAGAGCATTTTTTGAAAAATGTCAAAATAATACCTAT
>CAIXMC010000435.1 GCA_903920405.1 uncultured beta proteobacterium | reverse complement strand
TTCCCCATTTGGCCGTCAGAGTTGGGATGCAATGCTAGGCGCAAATCGCGCGGTGTGGCCATGCCACATAAGCGATTTGTAACGACGCAGTGCGCCCAAATCTGACGAGCCAAATGGGGAACTTATTATTGACCACATCCTAATGGATACGGGAAGTGGCCAACATCTCCCCAACTGGATCATGACGTCAAAATAGATGCCAAAACGGCCTGTAACCCTTACCCCATCTGCGTAAGTAGCTATTAAAAAAATAGCAATTAACCCCGCTCGTACCAGTCCTTGGAGCGATTCACGATGTTGACTACCAGTAACATCACCGGCACTTCAATCAACACCCCCACCACAGTTGCCAATGCTGCGCCTGAGTGAAAGCCAAACAAACTGATGGCCGAAGCGACAGCCAGTTCAAAGAAATTGGACGCACCAATCAAGGCCGATGGGCCAGCCACAGAGTGCTTTTCACCCACAGCACGGTTGAGCAGATAGGCCAGCCCCGAGTTAAAAAGAACCTGAATCAGAATGGGCACCGCCAGCAGGGCAATGATGATGGGTTGCTTCAAAATGGCTTCGCCCTGAAATGCAAACAGCAGCACCAGCGTACACAGCAGCGCAGCCATCGACCATGGACCAATGCTCGCCATGGTCGCATCGAAGGCATCCTGGCCTTTTTGAAGCAATGACTTGCGCAGTATCTGGGCGATGACGACAGGGATCACAATGTACAGCACCACCGAGATCAGCAAGGTGTCCCACGGCACGATGATGGAAGACAGCCCCAGTAAAAACGCCACCAGCGGCGCAAACGCGACCACCATGATGCTGTCGTTCAGCGCCACTTGCGACAGGGTAAACAAGGGGTCTCCACCTGTGAGGCGGCTCCAGACGAAGACCATGGCGGTGCAGGGCGCTGCAGCCAACAAAATCAAGCCTGCGATGTAACTGTCAATCTGATTGGCTGGCAGCAACGGCGCAAACCAGTGGCGAATGAACACCCAGGCCAAAAATGCCATGCAAAAAGGCTTGACCAGCCAGTTCACAAACAGTGTCACACCAATGCCTTTGACATGTTTTCGTACCTCACCCAATGCCGAAAAATCAACTTTCAGCAGCATCGGGATGATCATCACCCAGATCAGCACACCCACCGGCAGGTTGACTTGCGCGATTTCCATGCGTCCAATGGCTTGAAACACATAAGGCAAAAACTGCCCCAACACGACACCAACGACGATACATAAAAACACCCACACCGAGAGAAAACGCTCAAACACGCTCATCGGCGCGCCTGCTTCGCGTTTGCCCGTCACTTCACACTGCGCACTCATGGTTCACACTCCTTGGTTTGATAAGGATATGGTCAATAATAAGTTGTGCATTTGGCTCGTCAGATTTGGGCGCACTGCGTCGTTACAAATCGCTTATGTGGCTAGGCCACACTGCGCGATTTGCGCCTAGCATTGCATCCCAACTCCGACGGCCAAATGCACAACTTATTGTTGACCATATCCTAAGTCTTTAAGCCGCTGCACGCCAACCGGTTCTTCTTTCAAGAGCGGCACCAGCGCATAACGATGGGCATGGTGGGTGGCGACGGCTTCAATGTCACGCAGCTCATTTTTTGCCCGTTGTTTTAGAAGTGGCGATGTGACCGCGGCAGCCGCCACACTGTTATTAATGACCCATGCCCACGGCTCAATCCCTGCGCGTCGCAAATCGGCTTGCAGGTTGGCTGCTTCTAGGACAGGCGTTGTTTCAGCCAGTGTCACGATCAGCACCTTGGTTTGTTTTGGGTCTTGCAACTGCATCATTGGTGTTGTGACGTGGCCTTTTTCTCCCGTTTGGCGAACGATGTCTCGGTGGTAAGCACCGGTGGCATCTAGCAAAAGCAAGGTGTGGCCGGTCGGTGCGGTGTCCATCACCACAAATTTTGTACATGCTTCGCGGATCACCTTCGAAAACGCCTGAAACACGGCAATTTCTTCGGTGCATGGCGATTGCAAGTCTTCTTCCAGCACGGCGCGACCAGCGGCATCCAACTGTGCGCCTTTATCGGACAGCACTTGCGCACGGTACTGCTTTGTCACCTCATGCGGATCAATGCGGCTGACGGTGAGGTTCTCTAGTGTGCTGTTCAGTGTTTCCATCACATGCGCAGCAGGGTCAGAGGTGCTCAAATGCACCGGGAAACCGCGTGTGGCCAACTCTACTGCCACGGCAGCGGCCAGTGTGGTTTTTCCAACCCCGCCTTTGCCCATCAACATCACCAAACCATGGCCATCAGCGACCATGTCATCCACCAAAGAGGCCAGGCTGGGAGCATGGATGTGGGGTGCATCACAAGGCTTGTTGGGCGTGGCATCGGCATCCACCAGCAATTGCCGCAATGCCGCCAGTCCCACCAGATTAAAGGCTTTGAGGCCGATAAGATCTGTCGGCAAGCCTTGCAGTGCAGTGGGCAAGTTGTGCAATACCGCTTGCTCTCTTTGAAAAATGGCTTGTGCCCATTCGTCGTCAAGCGTTTCAGAGGCAGGAAATACGCCGTTGATGACCAAATACTGCTGGGTCAGCCCAATTCCTGCGAGTTCGCTGTGCGTGCGTACTGCTTCATTTAATGTAGCTGTTTGTGCCCGTGCTACAAGGACGAGACGGGTTTTTTGTGAGTCAGCCAGCGCATCGACGGCTGCCTTGTACTGGGTGCGTTGTTTTTCCAGCCCTGCCAATGGCCCAAGGCACGAGGCATCGCCTTTGCCGTCTTCCAGAAAACCACTCCAGGCACCTGGCAATTGCAACATGCGAATGGTGTGGCCTGTGGGTGCGGTGTCAAACACAATGTGGTCAAACTCTTGTGTGAGCGAGCTGTCAATCAACAGTGCAGTGAATTCGTCAAATGCGGCAATCTCGGTGGTGCATGCGCCAGAGAGTTGTTCTTCAATGCCTTTAACGATCGCTTCAGGAAGGATGCCGCGCACAGGCCCCACGATGCGGTCGCGGTAGGCTTTTGCAGCCGCTTGCGGGTCGATTTCAAGGGCACTTAAATTGGGCACAGCAGTGATCACAGTGATGTGGTTGCCTATGCTGATGCCAAACACCTGCCCCACGTTGGAGGCGGGGTCTGTGCTGACCAGTAGCACACGTTTACCCGCTGCGGCCAACGCAATGGATGTGGCGCAGGCAATGGAAGTTTTTCCAACTCCGCCCTTGCCGGTGAAGAAAAGAAAACGTGGGGGGGATTGAAGAAATTGCATGTTAGAGGTCTGGGTCCTACGGGTTTATGTTGCGTTGCCACAGCAGCAACTGCCTGCTGGCTTGGCAGTTTCAGCATTGTTGTCATGGCAGCAGCAGCCAGCCGTTGTTTTTTGGCCGATGTCACCGGCATGACTGGCAATGGGTTGGGGTGTGGAAACGGTTGAGGTCAGAGGGATGTTTAACCAGCCCGCAAGAGTTTCGCGCTGAGGGTAACTGCCAGACAAAACCACTTGGCCATCAATGAGTGTGATAGGCAACGCTGCTTCTCCCACGCGCTGCAGCATGTCTTTGACGGCTTCATGTTCTGCAAACGCCATGGGTTGCTGTGCCAGGTTAAAACGCTCAATGGGCACGCCGTTGTGCCGTGCCCAATCGACATCGGCCGAGAAATTGACCAATGCCTGGTCCACATCCGTGCCACAAACGCCACTGCTGCAACACAGGGCAGGATCGAAGACTTGTACTTTTTGCATGATGAAATTCCCTGGAAAAAAATAGACTTAAACGGATGTCAGCAGACCCATGCGATCCAGCTCGGCTTTAAATTTGTCTGGATTGTGCTGCAATTCGCCCAGTGGCAATGCTAAAAATGCCTCGATACGCGCTCTAAGAATCTGGTAAGCGGTCATGAAGGAAGCATCTATTTCTGCGTCAGTGCCACTGACATGTGCAGGGTCTTTTACACCCCAGTGGGTACGTAACACCTTACCTAGGTAAGCAGGACAAGTCTCACCCGCGGCATGGGCACACACGGTCACCACGATATCAGGCGTGTGGGGCAGGTTGTCCCAGGATTTACTGTGATAGCCCTCGGTGTTGATGCCTTCTCTCTTCAGCAAGGCTAAGGATCGCGGATGAACATGGCCTGTGGGGTGGCTGCCCGCGCTCATGGCGTGCCAGCCTTGCGGTGCCAGATGATTGAAGGTGGCTTCAGCCAAAATGGATCGGCAAGAGTTGCCGGTGCATAAAAAAAGAATGTTCATGGGTTGAATCCAGTGGATGTGAGATGTAAAAAGTTTTCTCGATGAATTTGTGTGACCTACCAGTTCAGTAACCGTTTAGACCCCCCTTGCGATTTTTGGTGCAGTATTGCCCAAGTGATTGATTTTTATGGGACACTGTTCTGTCATGGCCTTAAAACAGAGGGGTCTAAACGGTTACGATTGACCGGCTTGCCCAAGCGATAGATGCAGCACGCCACGGTCGGCCTGCGCCAGCCTTGCCGGCCATTCCGGCACATCTGCTAAGGATATGGTCAACAATAAGTTCCGAATTTGGCCGTCAGAATTGGGAAGCACTGCTAGGCGCAAATCGCGCGGTGTGGCTATGCCACATAAGCGATTTGTAACGACGCAGTGCGCCCAAATCTGACGAGCCAAATGGGGAACTTATTACTGACCACAT
>CAIXMC010000434.1 GCA_903920405.1 uncultured beta proteobacterium | reverse complement strand
GGTCAATGCCTTGTGGCGCTCGTAGAGGCTTTGCGCTAGCGCCAGCGTGGTTTTGGCGGAGAAACCAAACTTGCCATTGGCCTCGCGCTGCAGAGATGTTAAATCAAACAACAGTGGACTCACCTGGGTGGCAGGCTTGCTCTCGTCCGTCACACGCGCAGTTTTGCCGCGAACAGCAGTGGCGATGGTTTGTGCATCCGCTAGTACCCACAGACGGTCGGCTTTGAGTTCGGCATCAGGCTCTGCACTGCCTGCGGGTTTTTTCCATTTGGGATCAAACCACTTGGCGTTGTATTCACCAGCAATGGCTGCGAAGATCGCGTGAATTTCCCAGTAGTTTCGGCTGACAAAGACCCGTATTTTTTCTTCACGCTCCACCACCACGCTGAGCGTAGGCGTTTGTACCCGGCCTACCGTGGTCAAAAAGAACCCCCCCTCGCGCGAGTTGAAGGCTGTCATGGCACGCGTGCCATTGATGCCCACCAGCCAATCGGCCTCACTGCGACAGCGTGCGGCATCGGCTAGGGGTTGCATCTGGGCGTTGGTTCGCAGGGCGCTAAAACCATCGCGAATGGCCTGTGGCGTCATGCTTTGCAACCACAAGCGGTTCACAGGCTTGCCCAGCGGTTTGCTGCCACCGGCGTATTGCTCAATCAGACGAAAAATAAGTTCGCCTTCCCGGCCTGCATCACAAGCGTTGATCAGTTGGGTGATGTCTTTGCGCTTAACCAGTTTGACCAGCGCGTTCAGTCGCGATTTTGTTTTATCAACGGGTTTTAATTCAAAATAGGGCGGTATCACCGGCAGATGGGCAAAGCTCCACTTGCCACGTTTGACCTCAAAAGCCTCTGGCGCCTGAATTTCAAGCAGGTGCCCCACTGCGCTGGAAACCACGTAAATGTCGTTTTCAAAGTGATCGTCGTGCTTTTCAAATTTGCCCGACTGCGGTGTCAAGGCTCGCACAATATCTTGGGCGACCGATGGTTTTTCTGCAATGACCAATGTTTTCATTTGACTACAATTTATTTTCTACTAAAGTTTTGGTGTTCAAAAAATTAACGTAAATACTTGATTTTGAACAATTAAATAACTATTATACGGGTTAAATGGAATGCCTTGTAAACGACCACTAACAAGAGTAAAAGTCACACACACTGCGCCATTTCATGCGCACGATGATCTTTGCGCTTGGGCATGGTGACCATATCCTAAGCAACCATGGCTTTCTACAATCCAGCTTTATGACCACATACTCCTACACACGCGCCAAGACGCTGTCCGACCTTCTGCAGCAACGTATCATGGTGCTCGATGGTGCCATGGGAACCATGATTCAGCGTTTCAAACTCAGTGAATCACAGTACAGGGGCGATCGCTTCAACAATTTGAACAAGGACATCAAGGGCAATAACGAACTGCTCAGTTTAACCCGCCCCGATGTGATCACCAACATCCACGAGCGCTACTTGGCAGCCGGCGCTGACATGATTGAGACCAACACGTTTGGGGCCACACGGGTCGCGCAAGCCGATTACGACATGGCTGCCCTGGCGTTCGAGATGAATCTGGTGTCGGCCAAGTTGGCGCGTGCAGCATGTGACAAGTTTTCAACGCCTGACAAGCCGCGTTTTGTACTGGGCGCGCTGGGGCCTACACCCAAAACTGCCAGCATCAGCCCTGATGTGAATGACCCAGGCGCACGCAACATCAGCTTTGAAGAATTGCGTGCAGCGTACTACGAACAGGTCAATGCTCTGGTGCAAGGAGGTGTTGATGTGCTGCTGGTCGAAACTATTTTTGACACACTGAACGCCAAAGCGGCCTTGTTTGCCATCGATGAATTTTTTGAAGCCAGTGGCGAGCGTTTGCCCATCATCATCAGCGGCACGGTGACAGATGCGTCCGGTCGCATTTTGAGCGGTCAAACCGTCACAGCTTTTTGGCACAGCGTTCGACACGCCCAGCCGTTAGCCATTGGGCTGAACTGCGCTTATGGGGCTGCGCTCATGCGCCCTTACATTCAAGAGTTAAACCGCTCTGCCCCGGACACTTTCATCAGTTGCTACCCTAATGCCGGTCTGCCCAACCCCATGAGCGACACCGGTTTTGACGAAACCCCCGCTGACACCAGCCGCATGATTGGTGAATTGGCAAAAGAGGGACTGGTCAATATCGTTGGGGGTTGTTGCGGCACCACGCCAGAACATATTCAGGCCATTAGCCGGGTAGTGGCATCATTGGCTGTACGCAAACGACGCTTGGTGCGTGGTTCTTTTGACACCTCAGACTTCAATCCCTGATCGATGATGTTGGTAGTGAGGATATGGTCAACAATAAGTTCCGCATTGGGCCGTTAGAGTTGGGATGCAATGCTAGGCGCAAATCGTGCGGTGTGGCTTAGGATGTGGTCAGTAATAAGTTCCCCATTTGGCCGTCAGAGTTGGAATGCAATGCTAGGCGCAAATCGCGCGGTGTGGCCATGCCACATAAGCGATTTGTAACGACGCAGTGCGCCCAAATCTGACGAGCCAAATGGGGAACTTATTACTGACCACAT
>CAIXMC010000433.1 GCA_903920405.1 uncultured beta proteobacterium | reverse complement strand
ATCTGGACTGACTTTCTTGCGGGGAAATGTGTCGGATTCAATACCATCATAGTATCCATTTCAGAGCATTAGTTTATTGTTTTTATTTAACTTTTTCTTAAGGTAGTGCCATTGGGGGTTAGGGGGGATTTGGATGTCGCAAGCCCAAGCAAAGCCACATCACTTTGAATCGCACACCACCGGGTGAGTTCAGCGTATCATTGCCATGAGTTCACCCCATTTGACAAGGAGCATCATGAATCAACTCAAAATTTCAACCCGACTGGCTATTTTGGTCAGTGTGATGGGCATCTTAATGGTGCTGATTGGCAGCATTGGGTTGTATGGCATCCGCAGTAGCGACCATGCACTCGAAACGGTGTATCGCGATCGCACTTTGCCCTTGGGGCAATTGAGTGAATTGTCCTACGTCAGCTTGTATAACCGGTGGGAACTGGCTGTGACGTTGTTAGAACCAACCGCCAGTCGAAAGCGTCAAAGCATTGACACCATTGAAAAAAACATCTCTGACATGGATAAAGTCTGGGCAGCTTACATGAGCACCCGTATGACCACCGAAGAAGATCGCCTAGCCAAAAGATTTCAGGACAAACAAAATCGCTATGTACAAGAAGGGGTCAAACCAGTGCTTGAGGCCTTGCGCCAGGACAAAATAGCCGAAGTACAGTCTTTGTTGTTAACACAGACCAGCCCCTTGTACGGGGAAGCTCATGCTGATCTCGATGCCCTGATTGCCATTCAACAAGATGTTGCCAAGCAGGAATATGAACAGGCTGATTCACGATTTAATACCATTCAAATCGTGTCTGTTGGCTCCATTGTGATGGGGTTATTTTTTGCAGTGGTGTTTGGCATCGCGCTGCAACGCAGCATCACCCTGTCACTGCGTCGAGCGGTCGATGTGACGCAAGCGACAGCCGAGGGGGATTTGACAGCCGCCGTCGATACATCAGGTGACGACGAAATTGCAGTGCTGATGCAAGCCGTAGCCGCCATGCAAACCAGCTTGATTGACGTGGTGAGTCGTGTTCGCCAGGGTTCAGAGAGCCTGGCCGCAGCCAGTGCCGAAATTGCCCAAGGCAACCAGGATTTGTCAAGTCGCACCGAAAGCCAGGCCAGTGCCCTGGAAGAAACTGCTGCAAGCATGGAGCAACTCAGCGCCACAGTCAAACACAATGCAGACAACGCACACCAGGCCAATCAACTGGCCATGAGTGCCTGCACTGTGGCGGTGCAGGGTGGTGAAGTCGTCGCCAGGGTGGTCGATACCATGCGCGCCATCAATGATGCTTCACGCAAAATCAGCGACATCATCAGCGTGATTGACGGCATTGCTTTCCAAACCAATATTTTGGCGCTGAATGCAGCCGTGGAAGCTGCCCGTGCAGGCGAACAAGGTCGTGGCTTTGCAGTGGTGGCCTCTGAAGTTCGTTCTTTGGCTGGCCGCAGTTCTGAAGCCGCCAAAGAAATCAAGTCCCTCATCAACGCCAGTGTTGAGCGTGTCGAGCAAGGCACCACATTGGTCGATCAAGCCGGCACGACCATGCAAGAGGTGGTCACCTCCATCAAACGCGTGACCGACATCATGGGCGAGATCAGTGCTGCGAGCAAAGAGCAAAGCCAAGGTGTCATGCAGGTGGGTGAAGCTGTCACACACATGGATCAGTCCACTCAGCAAAACGCTGCGCTGGTTGAAGAAATGGCTGCTGCTGCGGGAAGCCTTAAAACCCAGGCACAGGAACTGGTGCACACTGTGGCTGTGTTCAATCTGGGGGCTGGTGCTGCGCGCCCATACGCCATGCACAGGACTCATGCATCTGTGACTTCAACACGCACGGCTACCACGAAGCCCCCTGTTTTCCAACACCATCGTATCGGGGCAACCAGTTCCAGTACACAAGAGCGTGGTGTCAACCCCAAACCTCGTCCTCTACCTGCCAGGTCATCAGCCCCAGCCAAACTGGCAGCCCCCACGGCGACAGCCTCAACAGCCACCAGCGATGCAGATTGGGAGACATTTTAAGAAGACTTGAATTTATCTACTATTAAATAGCTAACTTATATTATTGTGAATCATTTATATTCAACTTCACATAGATTCAAAGTAACCGTTTAGACCCCGCCACCGTCATTCCCGCGAAGGCGGGAATCCAGACTGACTTTTTGTATCCATGAAGACCAAAATACACTGGATTCCCGCCTTCGCGGGAATGACGACATCTGAGCCAAGGGTCTAAACGGTTACGATTCAAAAGGTATCCGTATGTATCAAAAAATTCTAGTGGCCACCGATGGCTCCTCACTGTCCCAAAAAGCTGTCAGCAGCGCCATTTCACTGGCTGCTTTGACTGGCGCAGACCTGGTTGCCATCAAAGTGATCCCGCACTATCCCTTAAGTTATTTTGAGGCTGGGCTGGCGCTTCAGGCAGCAGATGTCAGTCGCATTGAACAGCAGTGGGCAGATGAAAGCCAGTCTGTGGTGGATGAAGTTCAAAGAGAAGCACATCAGCTAGGTGTCAAGACCTTGACTGTGACTGTCAAGTCTGACATTGTGTCTGAGGCCATCATTGCTGCCGCTCGCAAGTACCAATGCGACTTGATAGTGATGGCATCTCATGGTCGCAAGGGAGTCGAGCGTTTGTTGCTTGGCAGCGAAACTCAACATGTCCTGACGCACTCTCACATTCCGGTGCTTGTATTACGGTAAGGACAGGGTCAGAGTTAAAGAAGCCATGCCAGGCACCGATCGCGCAGTGTGGATCAGCCAACATGGCTACATACAAGAAGAAAAGTTAGGCAAATTTAGTCGCCTATTTCGCTATTGAAAATATAGCTATCTATGCAAGCTGGACGGGCGCTAGAGGCCGATTTGTTATACCAAAAAACTCCCTCAAGTTCGCGCAGCTTGACAGGTGAAAAAGGTGGATTTTTGCGCTCTCACCTTGTCATTTTCGGCTTCCCACTTAAGGCGGGACAAATGCAATATCAATGGGTTACGTTTGATTCGCTCACGTGGTTTTCTTGGCTGGGGAAGCTCACCCTTTTGGTTGATTAGCCTTAACATGCGAATGCAACTGACTTCTTCCCTGTCCCGCTTTAAGTGGGAAGCCAATTTGCTGAATTAAAGCGGATTTGCTATCGCGCCAAAACTTTCCAACTCAAGAAAAAACAGCTT
>CAIXMC010000432.1 GCA_903920405.1 uncultured beta proteobacterium | reverse complement strand
GGGGGTGTCTTGCCCAGACTGCTCCAACGACAGCACCGTGTGGGTTAATTTTTTCAACTTTGAACTTAAGGAAATTCCGATGAAACTCTTGACATGGCTTGCCTGTGTTGCTGTGGGTGCCGCTGGCCTGATCTCTGTTAGCTTGGCTGCTGAACCCTTGCCTGCACCCTCGCCTGCACCTTTACCGGTGGTAGCGAGCTTTAGCATTTTGGGCGACCTGGTGCGCGTGGTGGGTGGCCACCGTGTAGCCGTCACCACCCTGGTGGGGCCAGACGAAGATGCCCACACGTTTGAGCCAAAACCTGCGGATGCTCGAACCATTTTGAGCAGCAAACTGATGGTCATGAACGGGCTGCATTTTGAACCCTGGGCACAAAAACTACGCGAGTCTGCGGGGTTCAAAGGCAACACAGTGGTGGCCTCCGATGGCATTGCCCCGCGCGTCATGCCAAAGCACGACGCACACCACAATCGCCCTGCCTTGGGGCATCACCACGACATAGACCCCCACGCATGGCAAAACCCCAACCATATCATCGTTTATGTGCGCAACATTGCAGCAGGGTTATCTAGGGCAGACCCACAAGGCGCTGCCACTTACAAAACCAACGCCGAAAATTATGTCAAAGAACTACAGGCACTCGATGCTTTTATCAAGGCACAACTGGCCAGCATTGCTCCCGAAAAACGCAAGGTCATTATTTCGCACGATGCCCTGGGCTATTTTGGTGATGACTACCGTGTAGCGTTTTTTTCACCCCAAGGCCTCAACACGGACGCAGAGCCTAGTGCTAAAGATGTAGCGCAACTGGTGAGGCAAATTCAGCGTGAAAACATCAAAGCTATTTTTATAGAAAACATGAGCAACTCCAAACTGATGGAACAAATCAGCAAAGACACAGGCGCAGTCGTCGGGCAGCGTTTGTATTCTGATGCCCTGTCTTCTGCTGGCCAACCCGGTGCCACTTACCTGCAAATGATGCGCCACAACGTGACACAGTTGGTGATGGGCATGAAGCGCAATTGAGCGACATCTGTCGAAATAATAAAAGTCAAGTGCCACACAGGAGAAATACGGCAAGCTATATTTGCGCTGTGGACTAATGAATTTGACTTTTCCACTGCACTTCACATAAGGCCAACAAAATCATGCAGGACGACATCAAAAAAACCCTTTGGGCTACCGCCGACAAGCTGCGTGCCAACATGGATGCAGCCGAGTACAAGCATCTGGTGCTGGGGCTGATTTTTGTCAAGTACATCTCTGACACATTTGCTGCCCGACGCGCTGAACTCATTGCGCGAATGACCAACCCCGCGGATGAGTATTTTTATCACGATGCACAGCCTGGCGACATTGAAGCCGAGATTGAAGACCGCGACTATTACAGGGAAGTCAATGTGTTCTGGGTGCCAGAATCTGCCCGTTGGGAGGCTCTGCGCTCTGCGGCCAAGCAGAGGGACATTGGCAGGCGCATTGACGAAGCCTTGAGCATCATTGAGCTGGAAAACCCCAAGCTCAAAGGCATTCTGGACAAGCGTTACGCCCGGGCGCAGTTGCCCGATGGCAAATTGGGTGCATTGCTTGATCTGGTGTCTGCCATTGGTTTTGGCGATAACCCTGCTGCGGCGCGTGATGTGTTGGGGCAGGTTTATGAATACTTTCTGGGCATGTTTGCCAGTGCCGAAGGCAAGCGAGGCGGGCAGTTTTACACGCC
>CAIXMC010000431.1 GCA_903920405.1 uncultured beta proteobacterium | reverse complement strand
TGGTCAAGGAAGTCGATGCCATGGGCGGTGCCATGGCGGCTGCCACGGACGAGAGCGGCATTCAGTTTCGCATTTTGAATTCCAGCAAAGGCCATGCCGTTCGTGCTACTCGTGCCCAAGCTGACCGCATTTTGTACAAAGCTGCCATCCGTCATCGTCTTGAAAATCAACCCCATCTGTGGTTGTTTCAGCAAGCTGTGGATGACCTGATGATGCAAGGTGATCGCGTGGTAGGTGTTGTCACACAGATGGGCATTCAATTTCAATCTTCTACGGTGGTGCTGACATGCGGGACTTTTCTGAACGGCATCATTCATGTGGGATTAAAAAACTATGCTGCAGGCCGTGCGGGTGACCCTCCCGCTGTGGCTTTGAGTGAACGACTTAAAGAATTGAACCTGCCCCAGGGCCGATTGAAAACGGGCACGCCACCACGTATTGATGGCCGATCCATTGACTTTACCCAATGCACACCGCAGCCAGGTGATGGAATGCCTGGGGGCATGAGTGCGGTGATGCCCGTGTTTAGCATGATGGGACACCCCGATCAACACCCCCCTCAAATGCCCTGCTGGATCACCCACACCAACGAACGAACGCACGACATCATTCGCAGTGGCTTGGACCGCAGCCCTTTGTACACAGGCAAGTTTGAAGGGGTGGGGCCACGCTATTGCCCCAGCATTGAAGACAAAATTCATCGCTTTGCTGATAAATCGAGCCACCAGATATTTCTGGAGCCAGAAGGTCTGACGACGAATGAGTATTACCCCAACGGTATCAGCACCAGTTTGCCGTTTGATATTCAATACGCTTTGGTTCGCAGCGTACCCGGCCTGGAAAATGCCTGGCTTTTACGCAGTGGTTATGCCATCGAGTATGACTACTATGACCCCCAGCACCTCAAGCACACGTTGGAGACTTGCAGCATTTCAGGCTTGTTTTTTGCCGGTCAAATCAACGGCACCACGGGTTATGAAGAAGCTGCTGCACAAGGTCTGTTTGCGGGTATTAACGCGGCTCTGCAGTCAGGTCTCCAGAACGACTGGCTGCAAGACTCCTGGATTCCCGCGCGTGATCAGGCCTATATGGGTGTAATGGTTGATGATTTGATCAGCAAAGGCGTGACCGAGCCTTACCGCATGTTTACCAGTCGGGCTGAATTTCGCCTGCAATTGCGTGAAGACAATGCCGATGCCCGTCTGACTGAAACAGGCAGAAAACTTGGTGTTGTGGATGACGCGCGCTGGGATGCGTTTTGCCGTAAGCGTGATGCCATTGCGCTTGAAACAGAACGTCTGCGTTCTATCTGGGTCAACCCCAACACACTGGATGCCTTGGAAGCCCAACGTGTTTTTGGCAAAGCGCTGGAGCATGAATACAGCCTGGCTGACTTGCTGCGCCGCCCGGGTGTTGGGTACGCAGCACTGATGTCATTGAACCATGGCAGGTATGCAGCGCCCCATCTGCCTGTGAATGTTATGAATGATGTATGTGAAACACCCAACGCATCCACTGAGGCGATTTTTAACGCTGCCGTCATTGAGCAAATTGACATTTCGGCCAAGTACGCAGGCTACATTGACCGACAAAAAGACGATGTGCTGCGTGCCAGCCATTACGAAACCCTGAAACTGCCACAAGATTTGGATTACATGCAGGTGTCAAGCCTGAGCATTGAAGCACGTCAAAAGCTCAATCACCACAAGCCAGAAACTCTGGGGCAGGCCTCACGTTTATCTGGCATTACACCTGCCACCATTTCCCTGCTTACCATTCATTTGAAAAAGACCAAGGACTTGAAAACGTCAGCGCTGATGACGCCATCATGAAAGTCAGTTTGGAAACGCAACTGCGCCAAGGTGCAGATGAAATGGGTTTGTCCTTGACAGATGTACAAGTTCACCATCTTCTGGCCTATCAGGCACTCATTGAAAAATGGACACAAGTCTATAACCTGACAGCGCTACGCAGTCCCGAAGACATACTGACACACCATGTACAAGACAGCTTGGCAGTGATAAAACCACTGGAGCATCAACTTGAACAGGCAGGCACAAATTTAACCCCGCTACGTTTACTGGATGCAGGATCAGGCGCGGGCTTGCCCGGTGTGGTGATTGCCATTTGCTGTCCACACATCACCGTGCATGGCGTGGACAGTGTTGCCAAAAAGGCAGCCTTCATTCAACAGGTGGCCATCACC
>CAIXMC010000430.1 GCA_903920405.1 uncultured beta proteobacterium | reverse complement strand
GCGCTGATATTGACAAACAACCGACCTGATTCGTTGTATTCGCCCCAACGTGCCAGTGCCAGAGTGACGCAGTGGTTCTCAAACTCAAAATTCAGATTTTCTTGAGCTGCGGCAGCCAACAAGGCATCAGGTGAATGAAATGGGGTATTTTGTGGCCCCCTGATCAGGGCCTCATGTGAAAAAATAGAGCCATCGCTCAAAGATGCGATGGGTTGAAATACCGGACTCAGTGCCTGACTGCGTATCAACCCAGCCAATGGCCCACGGCCACTTTGTACTGCCTGCGATTGCAGCGCCATGGAAAATGGAACATTGCTGGTACTCAATGGCTTTGCCAATAAATCACTGTGTAACATGGTTGGCTGCTCTTTCTTGAAGAATGACCCAAACGCACAGAGGTTGGGTGAGATTGAAACAAAACCAGAGCTATCTTGCACGGCTGATATGACCGCTTGATGACAAACTTACCCCCAGATGTGTCGCCAGTAGCCCGCTCGGGTGCGGTCAACTGAGGAATCCAGGATCATCCTCACAAGTTGGACTGCAAGGTGGTGCTTTGGGCTGACCAGTCAATAGGGTCTTGCTGAAGCACCATATCGATATCCAAACCTAAAACCTCAGCGACTTGGGAGGGAAAACTGACGGCCAAGGCACGCTGTGACGATTTAACTTGCCTGGCTCGCGCACGCCAAATGGCCAGATGAATGACACCTGCCAACGGCTCATAGACCTCGTTGTTAAAAGGTTTGTTCTCAAATTCAAGGGCATCTGCCATACTTTGGGGAAACTGCCACTGTCGCACCAGCGCTGCGCTGACCTGCGTGTAACAAAAACCAATGGCCTGAAGTTCGGCACGGGTGCGTTTGACATCCAGAACTGGCACAGCAGCATCAAGTGCGACTACTTTGGGCATGGCCATGCGCATGACCAATTCACCCATGGCATGAATCAACCCTACACTGAAGGCTGCCTGCGGGTTCAAGTGCAGCAAACCGGCCAGTGCTCGAGACACTCTGGCCGCGTCCAGGCTGTAAGACCAAAATTGGGGCAGTTGAATACCTGACACTGACTTGAATGTGGCACTTGAGGCTGCCTGCGCCACTATGGTGCGCACACCGGAGAGTCGCAACACCGCCAAGGACTCTGCCACACTGTGCAATTTGCCCGATAACTTGAAGGTGTCCGAATTGGCCTCTTGCAACAAATGGCAAGTCAGGGCAGGATCAACACAAATCAGTTGGTCAATGCGACGCAAATCAGGCTCAGGCCGTGCCAGCTCGGTCAGCACAAGCGCCATGACCTTGGGGATGCTTGGCATGACAAAGCGTCGGGACAGCAGTTCAGGCAGACGCATTATTTCCCACACGATGTGAGTTTGGAAAACGCCAAAGACATGGCAGACGGTGACTGATGCCAAATTTGTCATTGGAAAAAAGCTCTGGACGCAAACCTTGCATGATTTTTGGGCAGCCCATCAACTCGGCCATGGTCTTGCCTGTTTTAACAATAATTTCTTGCACCACAGAGTAGGTTTCAGGGTGAACACCGGTCATGTCGAGCGGATTATCTCCATAGCGAATACGTAAAAAGCCAGCGCTTTGCTCTTGAACCCGAAGTTCTTGCGCTATTTTTGTGATGATGGTTGGCATGACATTGTTTGAAAAAATGGGGTTGCCTTGTTAAGGATGTGGTCAAAAATAAGTTCCGTTCCGCCTTAAGTGAGAAGCCCACAACTACTGACATATCCTAAATGAACAGATTGACATGCCCTTGGTCAGCCTGTTCCAGATACATGGCCACGCCGCCCAACTCAATGCCGTCAATCAATTCTTCTTTTTTGATGCCCATTAAATCCATGGACATGGTGCAGGCCACCAGTTTGACACCGGATTCTTGTGCCATCTGCATGAACTCAGGCAAAGAGGAAATATTTTTTTTCTTCATGATGGCTTTGATCATCTTGGTGCCAGCACCTGCCATGTTCATTTTGGAGAGCGTGAGCTTTTTGGGACCTCGGGGCATCATCCAGCCAAACATGCGCTCCACCAGGTTCTTATTGACTGTAACCACCTCATTGCGGCGCAATACATTCAGTCCCCAAAAAGTAAAGAACAGGGTCACTTGACTGCCCATGGCTGCTGCGCCTGTGGCAATCACAAATGCTGCAATCACTTTGTCAAGGTCGCTGCTAAACACAATAATGGTTTTGGACGGTGGGCTACCATGAACCGCATGGGACACCACGGGCTTCAGGGTAGCTACCACAGGTTCATTGATTGGAAGTGATGTGATGTGTGCTTGGGTGTCATTTGCCATTGTCTGAATAATCCTGGATTTCTTGGTTGAACGTGCCCGAGTGGGCTACTGGCTGGCTCATGCGCATAAGGATAAATCAAACGGCACATCTTCAGTGGCAGGCACTAAACGGTGATTTTCTCCATAGCGCATCAATCGTACCGAGACCATGAGGCGATTGCCACTGATTTCTGGAACAATCTCTTGAGACGCTTCAAATCCCAATCGAACTAATAAAAACGTTCGCCCGTGCGGCATATGTTGCTGAAACTTGCCATCATGGGCGATGACTTTTTGCGGTGTTCCAGAGTCACGCCATAACTTGAGTAAAACTTGCACGGCATCAGCCAAAGGCGACAAGGTGCTGCACCATTGCTGTAAATCAGCCTGCCGGGTGGCACTGGTTTGGTGCTGCCAGGCATGGTAAGACGGCAAGTCAAATTCGCAAGTGCCCCCAGGAATGTTGATGCGACTGCGGATACTCATCAACCAATCGTTATCACTGAGGTTCTTGCCGGATTTGCCTGTTTGCCTATTGAGGGCTTCAAAGCAATGGTTGAACTGACCGATGACATCGTTGAGAAGGGACTCGGCAATTTCTGGATTGCCACGATAGCCTTCCAAAATGTGTTTTTGTTTGTCAATGTCCTTGAGTAAATCAGATTTGAGTTCCGATCGCAGCGCAATCACCTCCATGATTTCAAAGATGGTGGCGAGAGCATAGTGGTGGTCGATGGGTTCAAGCCGTGCCACCAGTTGGCTCAATCGCAAAAAAAGGTGTCCAAGTCGCAAATAGGTGCGAATGCGTTCGTGCAAGGGGTATTCGTAAAGTATCACACTAGTGCTCGATCTGTTGGGTTATCGGTTGCCATGATCCTGGAATATCAATTTTCATAACGGTTTAGTAAAGATAACAAGCGGTCAACTGAAGAATCTCAGGATGATAGCCCCAAGCGCTGCATTATTTTTTCAACTTGACGGGTTAATTCATCCAGAGACAGGTGTTCATTCACAAGCACACTGTCTGCCATAGCCAGCCGCTCTTGCCGACTGGCTTGTGATGCGATGATGGCCTGCACTTCGGACAGGGTCATGGCACTGCGCTTCATGACACGCTCTATTTGTGTTGCAACGCCACAGTCCACCACCAGCACATGATCTACTTTTAATCGCCAGACGGCAGACTCCACCAAAAGCGGCACATCAAATACCAGAAAAGTGATGCCACGAGCCAAGGCTTGTTGTTCTTGATGTGTGCTGACTTGCTCAATCAGGGGATGCAAAATGGCTTCGAGGCGCTGTTTGGCATTGGGGTCTGAAAAAACAAGTTGGCGCATGGCAGCACGATCCAAAGCCCCCAAAGGGGTGATGACCTCAGCCCCAAAGGTCTTGGCAATGGCATCCACGGCCAAACCACCTGTTTCAGTTAATTGGTGGGAAATGACATCCACATCAATGACGGCTGCACCCATTTGAGCGAACAGTCGAGCGACTGTGCTTTTGCCGCTCCCGATGCCGCCGGTCAATCCGAGGCGAAAAACATTTGCCACAGGCCGCCCTACAGCCCCAAGACCTTGAGCATGACATCCGTACCTGCCAGCATGGCTGTCAATCCGGCACCTGCCAGAAATGGACCAAAGGGAATGTACCCTCCCTCGCGTAAACCACGCGTGAATTTCATGGTAATGCCCACCAGAGCGCCAATCACCGAAGCCATCAAAATCATCGGGATCAACGCTTGCCAGCCAAACCACGCTCCTAAAGCTGCAAACAATTTGAAGTCTCCATAACCCATGCCCTCCTTGCCTGTGACGAGCTTGAATGCCCAATACACCAGCCACAGCGACAAATAACCCCCTACAACGCCCCACACGGCATTTTCCAGGGTGATGGGTGTCCAACCAAAAATAGCTGCCACCAGACCAGCCCACAGCAGGGGCAGTGTGATGTCATCGGGCAGGAGCGTAGTGTCCCAGTCAATCATGCCCAGTGCCAGCAAGGCGGCTGAAAATGCGCACCAGATCAAACCCGTAGGGGTAGCGCCCCACAGCCAGCCGCAACAAAAAAATAACACGCCGGTGGCCATTTCAATGACGGGATAACGCCAACTGATAGGCGTTTTGCAATTCGCACACTGCCCGCGCAACACCAGGTAGCTTAAAACGGGGATGTTTTCAAACCAGCGAATAAGATGGTTGCATTTTTGACAGCGAGAACGGGGAACGAACAGGTTAAAGGCGGGGGTATCTGGCACATCCTTGTCTTGCAGTTGATCGCATTCGGCCTTCCATTTTGCTTCGAGCATCGCAGGCAGCCGGTAGATGACCACGTTCAGGAAACTGCCAATGAGCAAGCCCAAAATCGCCAACAGGCCAGCATCCAGACCTTGTAACCCGATCATCACACCACCTGACCAAGTTTGAAGATGGGAAGGTACATGGCCACCACAATGCCACCAATGACCGTGCCCAGAATAACGATGATGATCGGCTCCATCAGACTTGAAATACCGGCCACCATGTCATCTACTTCGGATTCATAAAAATCAGCCGCCTTGCTCAGCATGTGGTCAATCGAACCTGATTCTTCACCGATGGCGCACATTTGCAGCACCATGGATGGGAACAGGTTGACATTGGTCATGGCAGCAGTGAGTGCCGTGCCGGTAGATACTTCTTGCTGAATCTTGATGGTGGCTGATTCATAAACAGAATTGCCAGCAGCACCGCCCACGGAGTCAAGCGCTTCAACCAGGGGCACACCGGCTGCGAACATGGTTGATAAGGTTCTTGTCCAGCGTGCAATACATGATTTGTCCACCAACGTACCAAAAATAGGCATTTTCAAAAGCACACGGTCCATAAACTGCTGAACTTTTTTGTTGCGCTGCCAGGCTTGCATGAAAAAATAGAAGCCGCCACCAAGACCGCCAAAAATCAGCCACCAGTATTTGACGAAAATTTCGCTCATGGCAATGACTGCGAGCGTGGGCGCTGGCAAATCAGCACCAAAATTGGCAAACACCTCTTTGAAGGCGGGCACCACAAAAATCATGATGACTGCCGTCACCACAAAAGCCACCACCAACACCGAGATAGGGTACATCAGGGCGGATTTGATTTTGGATTTCATGGCCTCGGTCTTTTCCATGTAAACCGCCAGCCTGTCAAGTAACTGGTCCAAAATACCAGCGGCCTCTCCGGCTTCGACCAGGTTGCAGTACAGATTGTCAAAATACAGAGGGTATTTACGAAAGGCTGTACTGAGCGATGTGCCGGTTTCCACGTCGGTGCGAATATCGTTGAGCAAACGGGTCACACTAGGGTTGGGGTTGCCGCGCCCCACAATGTCAAAGGCCTGCAGAAGCGGCACACCTGCCTTCATCATGGTGGCCAGTTGCCGCGTAAATATAGCCATATCTTTGGGTTTGATGGACCTTCCCGCGCTCATGCGGCGCTTTTTGATTTTGGTAGGGGAGACACCCTGGCGGCGCAAAGATGCACGTGCCTGGTTTTCTCCACCTGCACGGATTTCTCCATGCACTTGTTTGCCATTGCGGTCTTTGCCCTCCCACTCAAAGACAAATTCCTTGATGCTTTTTGATTTTTCAGCAGTTGCCATGATGATTTTGATTTGAAGGGTTAGAAGGACGAGGAGGACTGGACTATCACAAGATTTTTGATGGCTGCTATCGTACCTTCAAGCAGAACATGATGTTGAGAAAACCTGTTGCAAAAAAACCGACATATCGGAGACTTCCTGCGGATGAACGCTGTGCTGCATGGGGTAAGTGTGCCAATGCAGCGTGTAACCCCATTGAACAAGATGATTGCGGCTGGCCTCACCTCTCGATATTGGCACTACGGGGTCCTGGATTCCGTGTGCCATGAAAATGGGCGTGTGGAAGTTGGCAGGGTGGCGCTCGGCAGCAAAGTGATCGACAAGTGGCAAATACCCGGACAACGCCATGATGCCTGCAAGTGCCTGCGGGTAACGCAGACCCGTGTGCAATACCATCGCACTGCCTTGCGAAAAGCCTGCCAGCACAATGTATTTTGCAGGAATGCCGCGTGCGACCTCGCGCTCAATCAAGCCCACAATGGCACGCTCTGAGGCACGGATACCTGCGTCATCTTGCTGACTGGACATATCGCGGCTCAAAACGTCATACCATGCAGGCATGACATAACCCTCATTGAGGGTGACAGGGCGAGAGGGCGCATGTGGAAAAATAAACCGGATGGCAGGGCAGTTTGATAAATCAAGTTCGTGTGCCATGCCTGCAAAATCGTTGCCATCGGCACCCAAGCCATGAAGCCAGATAACGGCTGCAACAGGATTGGGAGCGCTTTCAATTTGAATATGGGGTAACAAGGTATTCATGTTCTTTGAGTGTGAGGAAAGTATTTATGATAATCCTGGATTCCTCAGTTGATGTGAACTCCATCGAAATCACAAATATCAATTTTCATAACGGTTTAGTGAAGATAATAAGCGGTTAACTGAGGAATCTAGGATAATAGCGCCTGCGCAAACTCTTGGGCATTGAAAGTTTCCAGGTCTTCGAGTTGTTCACCCACGCCAATGAAATAGACGGGAATGGGGCGTTCACGAGCAATGGCGGCCAGCACGCCCCCTTTGGCCGTGCCATCCAGTTTGGTCACGATCAGACCCGTCAGACCTAATGCGTCATCAAAGGCCTTGACTTGGGTCAGGGCATTTTGGCCGGTATTGCCGTCAATGACCAGCAAAACCTCGTGCGGCGCTGACGCATCGGCTTTTTGAACCACCCGCTTGATTTTCTTGAGTTCCTGCATCAAATGCAATTGGGTGTGCAAGCGCCCCGCAGTGTCTAAAAGCACCACGTCTCGGCCTCTTGCACGCCCGGCACTCACAGCATCAAACGACACCGCAGCGGGGTCACCGCCTTCCTGGCTAATGATATCGACGGTGTTGCGATTGGCCCATACGCCCAATTGTTCGCGTGCAGCAGCGCGAAAGGTATCAGCCGCCGCTAAAAGCACCGACTCACCGGCATCCGCCAAGTGCCGTGTGAGTTTGCCAATGGAGGTGGTTTTGCCTGCGCCATTCACACCTGCCACCATGATGACCGTGGGTTTATATTGACCAATGACCAAGGATTTTTGCAGCGGCAGCAACAAACAGGCCAACGATTCAACCAATAAATTTTTAACGAGAGCGGGACTAGTGGTTTTGGTTTCTTTGACACGGCGCTTGAGGTCTTCAAGCAAATACCCGGTGGCCTGTGTGCCTGTGTCGGCCATCAACAGAGCTGCCTCAAGTTCTTCGTAAAGCGCATCATCAATACAAACACCTGTGAACACCGTGGCGATACTGGCGCTTGTTTTTCGCAAACCGGCCTTGAGTTTGGCAAGCCAGGTTTGACGTTCTGGCGCTACGGGCGATATAGGAGCTACGGGTGTATCGACAGTCGCGGCTTGCGCAGTCAAAGCATCCGGGCGGGTGGGGGAAAGAATTTTTTTAAAGAAACTGAACATGGCAGACATTGTGTCAATACCGCATTCTATGAAACGACAGCCTGGCGTTGAACAGGAATGGGGTAGGGTGTTTCAAATGGATGAGTGGTGTGACCATTTTTCACGTTCATTGTCATTCTGATTCATTCTGATCTGAATGGGTACTTTCGATGATGCCGCCCCCCAAACATACATCACCGTTGTACAGAACGGCAGACTGGCCGGGCGTGACAGCCCATTGGGCCTTTGCAAAATTCAGCACAAAGCCAGTGTCCGAGATGCCTGACAGTACGCAGTCAGCCTCATTTTGACGGTAGCGCGTTTTGGCTGTCAGGGTATTGGCATCAGGCACACTGCCTGCTACCCAACTGGCTTGGTCGGCTTGCAGTTGCTCAGACAGCAGCCAAGGGTGTTCGTGACCCTGCACCACCCACAAAGTGTTATTGATGATGTCTTTGCGTGCCACAAACCAGGGGGCGTGATGGCCACCGCCACGCTGTTCACCTTGGGCCTTGAGGCCACCAATACCCAGGCCCTGACGCTGACCTAATGTGTAAAAACTCAAGCCCAGATGCTCGCCAATGGTGTGACCCTTGTCATTTTTGATGGGGCCTCGCTCTTTGGCAATGTAGCGGCTTAAAAAGTCACGAAAGGGGCGCTCGCCAATAAAACAAATGCCCGTAGAGTCTTTTTTTAGAGCATTGGGTAGCCCAATCTCTTGGGCTATGCGGCGCACATCCATTTTTAGCAAATCGCCCACAGGGAACATGGTTTTTGACAATTGGGCTTGGTTGAGACGGTATAAAAAATAACTTTGGTCTTTGGTGGTGTCAATACCTTTGAGCAACTCATGGCGATGAGTTTGTTCATTCCAACGCACACGGGCATAGTGACCGGTGGCAATTTTGTCAGCACCCAAACAAAGGGCATGATCCAAAAAAGCTTTGAACTTGATTTCGGCATTGCACAAAATGTCAGGATTGGGGGTTCGCCCACTGCTGTATTCGCGTACAAAATTGGCAAAAACACGGTCTTTGTAATCAGCAGAAAAATTGACATGCTCAATATCGATGCCAATCACATCCGCCACCGCTGCAGCATCCAGAAAGTCTTCATTGGACGAACAATAAGTGCTGTTGTCGTCACCTTCCCAGTTCTTCATGAAAATGCCCAGCACATCGTGCCCCTGTTGCTTGAGAAGCCAGGCTGTGACGGCAGAATCCACACCGCCACTTAAACCAACCACTACCCGCAATGGGCTACCAAGTCTGATCATACTGATACCGTACCTACTTTAAATAAGTTATTCACAATAAATTTCCTACCTCATAATTTTAAAAAACATAGCGCTCTACGCAATACCAGAGCGGGTTAGAGCCGAATTTAGTATAATTTTTGACGTAGAAAACTTTCAGTTAATCGCTGATGTGGACGGGCCACATCAGCGATTTGTAACGACGCAGTGCGCCCAAATCTGACTGGCCAAATGCACAACTTATTATTGACCCTATCCTTACCATTGAGCCATGGAAAAATTCTTCAATACCGCAGGCCCCAATAAGCCTGATATCCACTACACCCTGCTGCCCATGCACAGGGTGAACTGGCTTGAACTCTCCAGCCTGATTGGCGCACAGAAATATTTCATTCTGCACGCGCCGCGCCAGACCGGCAAAACCAGCCTGTTAATTAACCTGATGCACTTTTTGAACGAACAGGGACAGTACCGTGCGCTGTATGTGAACATTGAAGCAGCGCAAGCAGCGCGCAGCGATGTCTCTAGCGGTATGGCAACCATTGTTTCGGCCATGGGGCGTGCTGCGGATATTTACTGGAAAGACCCGCACTGGCGTCAATTGGCCTGGCAAGAAACGCAACAAGCACCAACTCAAGGCAAAGACAGTCTGACAGGTGTTCTGCAACGCTGGAGCTTGGCCAGTGACAAACCGCTCATCATTTTTTTGGACGAAGTTGATGCTTTGGTAGGCGATACGCTCATCTCTTTGTTGCGCCAGATTCGTGCCGGCTACGCACAAAGGCCAGAGGCTTTTCCACAAAGCATGATTCTTTGTGGTGTTCGCGATGTGCGCGACTACCGCATTCACCGCAGCGATGGCGAAATTATCACCGGCGGCAGCGCTTTCAACATCAAAAGCGAGTCCATTCGCTTGGGCGACTTTACCCAGACCGATGTTAAGGCACTGCTACAGCAGCATACCGATGCCACCGGACAAACTTTCGAGCCAGGTGTTTTAGAAGAAATCTGGGCAGATACCCAAGGCCAGCCGTGGCTTGTCAATGCGCTAGCCTATGAAGCGTGCTTTCGCAAGCAAGAGCAGCGCGACCGAAGCAAAAGCGTGACCGTGGAACAGATGCGCCAAGCGCGTGAAAGTTTGATTCAACGCCGAGACACACACCTGGATCAACTGGCAGACAAACTGCGCGAAGACCGGGTTCGCAGAGTGGTTGAACCCATGCTCAAAGGTGAAGAGCTGTCGCCCGATGTGCCTGAGGACGACCGGCAGTACTGCATTGATTTGGGGTTGATAGTCAAGCGGGACCGGCAGTTGCAAATTGCCAATCGGCTATACCGCGAAGTCTTGCCACGTGAACTGACCTCCATCGTGCAAGACAGCCTGCAAGGTTTGGCCGAGCAGCCGTGGTTCGTTTTGCAAGATGGCAGTTTGGACATAGACAAACTACTGGCAGCCTTTGCACAGTTTTTCCGAGAAAATTCCGAGAGCTGGCTTCAGCGTTACGCCTACCACGAAGCCGGTCCGCAGTTGCTGCTGCAAGCCTTTTTGCAGCGTGTCGTCAATGGCGGTGGGCGAATTGCGCGTGAATACGGATTAGGCCGTGGCCGCACCGACTTGTTTTTACAGTGGCCGTTCACTGAACAAGGTTTTACCGGACCGATGCAGCAAGTGGTGTTGGAACTCAAAATTCAGCACAAGGGCAAACCTGCCACCTTGGCCACAGGTTTGGAGCAGACTGCACGTTATGCCGATCAATGTGGTGCTGACAGTGCGCACCTTCTGATTTTTAACCGCGACCCAAGCGTGGCTTGGGATGAGAAAATTTACCAGGAAAAGCACAGCAGTGGTAGCCGTGTGATCAGCGTATGGGGCATGTGAACAAATTATTGATCCTATCCTTAGCTAGGGATGCGATTCAAAGTGATGTGGTGCAATACAAAAACCAAATCCCCCTGACCCTAGGCTGTCGAAATCTGCCAGTTTTGCGTGAAAAAAATTTTTCATTATTTGGAATCTTGTTTTTGCAGGTTACATGAATACAAAATGAAAATCAATAACATACAACTAATGACCTACCATCCAGAAAGTGGGACAGGAAAT
>CAIXMC010000429.1 GCA_903920405.1 uncultured beta proteobacterium | reverse complement strand
TGTTGTCATGGTTATCTCCTGATTTGGTCATGGATTTTATGGATGGTTGCAAAGTTTGGGTATGCCCCATCTAGTCCTTGCTGCATCATAGCCAGACCGTATTCGTTGAGATGCCCACCCCGATAAATGGGCGAATAAATTCGCCCCTACACAGCGGGTAGCGTCAACATGGTGTGGCTCCGGTGGAACGTGATAGGTTAATCATCTTACAGTGGAAGTGATGTGCTTTTTATGGAACGGTTTTTTTCGGGTGAGACCTAATTTGCTACTAAAAAACTAGCAGCTTATGCAATGCTGGTAAGGGCTAGAGGCCAAAAATGATGATCATGTTTTTATCGTTCCCACGCTCTGGCGTAGGAACGCATCTTTGTGCCGCAGAAGCGGCGTGAAACCGAAACAGGCGTGCCAAAACACAAGAGTTACCTGCAAAATGGTGCTTGTGGAATGCGACACCGTCACCACCAAACCAGCGAGGCCTATCCACTCAATTGCTACAGTTATAGTAGCTACTAACGCATACCCCATCAGCGTTAGCGGCCTTTTTCTTGTATAAAAAACCTGAATGGCTAAATGGGTGCGATGGGGCTTTGGGAAGTTATCCGTTCATCATCTTGACAAGGAATTCACACCATGACCAGTGCTATTCAGATTTATGCCGCCGCCAATGGCCAGTTAACGTTGGATGTCAGACTGGAGGGAGAGACTGTCTGGTTGACGCAGGAGCAGATGGGACAGTTGTTTGAGCGAGAGCGGTCTGTGGTCACCAAGCACATCCGCAATGTGTTTGCCGAGGGCGAGCTGGTCGAAAATAGCAATGTGCAAAATTTGCACATTGCCGGTTCCGACAAGCCGGTGAAGTTCTTCAACCTCGACATCATCATCTCAGTCGGTTACCGGGTCAAGTCAAAGCGTGGCGTGCAGTTCCGTCAATGGGCCACGCGCACCCTCAAACAACATCTGGTGCAGGGCTACACCCTCAACCAACAGCGCCTGGCCGAGCGCGGCATCGAGTTTGAACAAGCGGTAACACTGCTTTCCCGAACATTGGCCAATCAGCAGTTGGTGAATGCCGACGGTGCAGCGGTGCTTGCCGTGATCGCCGATTACGCCCGCAGTTGGAGCCTGTTGCAGCAGTACGATGAAGAAAGCGTACCTAGCCAGACCCATCCGCAATCGGGGATGCAGTCGCTGGCTTTTCCCGATGTGCTGGTGGCCATCGGGCAATTGAAAGCCGGTTTAATGGCCAAAGGCGAGGCTTCATATCTGTTTGGCCAGTTACGCGGCGGCGGGCTGGCCTCCAGCATCACCACCATCGAGCAAGGCTTTGGCGATGAGTGGTTCTACCCCAATGTGGCCAGCCGTGCGGCGCATTTGCTGTATTTCGTCATCAAAAACCACCCGCTGGCCGATGGCAACAAGCGCTGTGGCTCGTTTTTGTTTTTATGGTATCTGCGGATGAACCAGCACTTGCTGGCCAAACCAGTGGAACAACTCATCAACGACAACACTTTGGTGGCATTGGCGCTGCTGGTGGCGGAAAGCCTGCCGGAACAAAAAGAACTGATAGTGCGGTTAATTGAGCAGTTTTTGTTGTTGAAGGATGCAGCGTAGAAGAAGAACAGGAAACGATTCATATTTTCGAGTTACAAAGCCACCTTGACTGCGTTTACACGCACAGGGCATGGGAACGATTAGAAAACAAAAATGGAATAGTTAAATATACTGTCCTCGGAATTCCCCAATACTGGTAAGGGCTAGAGGCCAAAATGATGATCATGTTTTTATCGTTCCCACGCTCTGGCGTGGGAACGCATCTTTGTGCCGATGAAGCGGCGTGAAACCGAAACAGGCGTGCCAAAACGCAAAAGTTATCAGACCTCAATACGCACAGAGCGTCTATGGCTGGCGTTCCCACGCTAGAGCATGGGAACGATTGGATTTGCTACCAAAAGACTAGCTACCAATGCAATGCTGGTAAGGGCTAGAGGCCAACACATCTCCCACTTTCAGGGCGAGCGCCTTATCGCCCTCTACACCGGCAACGTAACCGTTTAGACCC
>CAIXMC010000428.1 GCA_903920405.1 uncultured beta proteobacterium | reverse complement strand
GAGCAGGCTCGCCTGAAAAATCCACAACGCTGGTCTAAAAATACTCGCAATTGGAACCGCGTTAACGTTGTTCACCTCAATCCTGACAAACCTATGCAACAAGGATATCTATGACCCCACAAAAGTAGCAACCATTTTTATCATTTATGCGACAACTTACTTGACTTCTACCGCCGTGTTGCATCAGGGTTTTTGGCAGGGCGAAACCTCGATACTGCACAGCGATGGCCATGAGATACCGGTTTGTCAAGTGTTGTTTGTTCAACGCGATGAATTCGGCAATCCGCAATATTTTTCCACGGTCATTCGCGATATTTCCCAGCAGAAAGCCTATGAAATTGAACTGACCCGTGCAAAAGAAACCGCCGAGGCAGCCAACCTTGCCAAAAGCAGATTTCTGGCTACCATGTCGCATGAAATTCGCACGCCCATGAATGGCATTTTGGGCATGGCACAGCTTTTGTTAATGTCAGAATTGACCAAGGATGAGCGGCGTGAGTATGCAAGAACCATTCTGGTATCAGGACAAACCCTGTTGACTCTGCTCAACGACATTCTTGACCTGTCAAAAATCGAAGCCAATCAATTGCAGCTAGACAGCATTGTTTTTGATCCTGCGTCGATTGTGCGTGAAACCAGCGAACTGTTTTCTGGTGCAGCTAAGTCCGTCATGCTGGAGTTTTCAGTCAGGGACTCAGGCATTGGCATTCCCCAGAACAAAATGGATTTGCTCTTCAAGCCGTTTTCGCAGACTGACAATTCCATCACACGAGAATTTGGTGGATCGGGGCTGGGCTTGTCTATTGTTCGTACCTTGGCACAGCGCATGGGCGGTGATGTGGGCGTAGAAAGCCAATGGGGCACAGGCTCCAGATTTTGGTTCAGTTTGCGGGCGCACCCTGTGTCTGAGGATAACGAGAGTCGCTGTTCCGATCGAAAAAAGAACGATGCTGCGCAAATCTCATCAGCACTGTCAGGCAGGCGAGTGCTGGTGGTTGAAGACAACGCTGTCAATTGCATGGTGATTGAGTCCATTTTGTCCAAGCTGGGGATAAGCGCCACGATTGCTCACGACGGCCAGCAAGCTGTTGATATCATCATGAACGCAGATCACCCCGACCTTGTTTTGATGGATATCCACATGCCGGTCATGGACGGTTACATGGCCACAGAGCAAATACGCCAATGGGAGGCCGCCCATCATCGGCCACGCCTGCCCATCATCGCCCTGACAGCCGATGCCTATGAACAAGACCATCAGCATTGCCTGGACGTGGGAATGGATGATTATTTAACCAAGCCTGTTGTGATTGATGATTTGCAAACGGCTTTGATTCGATGGCTAAAACCGCATAGTTCCTGATGTCATGCACTTGGGATAGGGCAGCCATCAATTTCCCACCTCATAATTTCAAAAAACATAGCGAACTGTGCAGTACCAGAGCGGGTTATAGCCGAATTTTGTACAATTTTTGACGTAGAAAACTTTCCGTTAAGGATATGGTCAATAATAAGTTCCGCATTTGGCCGTCAGAGTTAAAGATGCAATGCCAGGCGCAAATCGCGCAGTGTGGCCCAGCCACATAAGCGATTTGTAACGACGCAGTGCGCCCAAATCTGACGAGCCAAATGCACAACTTATTATTGACCATATCCTAAGCGCTTATGAACAGCCCTGTAACCAGGTACAGGCGTAGCTGCCACCTACTGAGTAACCCCCTACATGCCCCGCCGCACTAAAGAAGATGCCCTTGCTACCCGTTGTCAATTGCTTGATGCTGCAGAACGGGTTTTTTCTGAAAAAGGTGCTGCCAGAACCTCGTTGAGTGACATTGCACAGCAAGCAGGCGTGAGTCGAGGGGCCATTTATTGGCATTTCAAAAACAAGGCCGACGTGTTCAATGCGATGATGGATCGCGTCACCTTGCCCATGGAAGATGCTTTGAACCAAAGTGGACAACAACCACAACAGGATTATTTGAGCGCTTTGGTCGGTGCCTTGCTGGATGCTGTTCGAAAAATTGCCACCGACGAACATACCCGTCGCGTCTTTGAAGTCGCTACCCACAAGGTGGAATTCATCGACGATCTGATGGCAGTCAAAGAGCGACAGGTGAAAAACCACCTGAAAATCGTCAGCCAGATACAAGATGCCATGCAAGTGGCATGTGCCGAACGCGGTTTGCCACCTTTGACACAACCGACGGCGCTAGCGCACGGGTTGTATGCGCTGGTGCTGGGGCTGGTTCAAAATTGGTTGCTGGTACCCGACGCGTTTGATTTGCCATCCACAGCAGAGATTGCCATTGCCAGCTATTTGGCCGGACTTGGCCTGGGAGCGAGGGCATCTTGCCCTTGAATTGGTGTTCAATGAATGGAAAAAATGTCGATAGCCTGCGTTAATAATGCCATAAAGGGTTTGTCAAGCATAGGCAAGGTGGATGCAATACCCACCATGCCGACGGTCAAGGTAATTGGAAAACCAATCGCATAAATATTCATTTGCGGTGCCACCCGAGACACTATACCTAATGCAAAATTGGCAAACATCATCATGCCAATCAGGGGCATGGCAATCCATAAACCGCTCGCAAAAATGGAGGATCCCAAACGGTACAGTTTCATGTATTGGATAGCTTGCAAGAAATTTTGATCAACAGGGAAGGCCGTAAAACTGTTGATGACCGCCATCATGACCATCAGGTGCGCATTCATGACGATAAATAAAAAGGTCGCCATCTGACCAAAAAATTTGGCTACTGCGCTGGTTTGTGCATTGAGAGAAGGGTCAAAAAAGGAGGCAAAGTTCAAACCCATTTGAAACCCAATCAATTCGCCCGCCAGCTCAAATGCTGAAAATACCACCCGAATGGCAAAGCCAATCGCCAGGCCTACCCCCACTTGCTGGAGCACCGCACCTATGGCGCTTGGACTGGTGATGCTGATGACCGTTTGCCCTTCCAGGCTAGGTTGAGCTGCCAGTGCCACAAAAAAAGACAATGCAATACGAGCGCGAACAGGAAAAGCCCGAGATGACAGCAAAGGAGCTGATGAAAAAACGGCCAGCGTACGCAAAAAAGGCCACAACAAGGGTGACAACCAAGTGGTAAGTTGTGTTTCTGTGAATGTAATCAAAATGTTACATTACAATCGCAGGAATGGCCTCGAAGGTACGACGAATGTAATCGACCAACATGCTCAACATCCACGGCCCGGCCAAGGCAAAAACTGCAACGGCGATCAGCAATTTTGGAACAAACGCCAACGTTGCTTCGTTGATTTGAGTGACAGCTTGAAACAGGCTAATCAGCAAACCGACCACCAGAACGGCCATGAGCACGGGTGCTGAAATCATCATCAGCATCCATAAAGCCTCTTGGCCGATTGTCAAAACCATCTGAGCGTCCATGACGATACCTTATACCTTAGGATGTGGTCAGTAATAAGTTCCCCATTTGGCCGTCAGAGTTGGGATGCAATGCTAGGCGCAAATCGCGCGGTGTGGCCATGCCACATAAGCGATTTGTAACGACGCAGTGCGCCCAAATCTGACGAGCCAAATGGAGAACTTATTACTGACCACATCCTTATACCTTAAGTCACAAAGCTGGCAGCCAATGAGCCAATCAACAAATTCCAGCCATCTGCCAATACAAAAATCATCAACTTAAACGGCAATGCGACCAAAACTGGTGACAACATCATCATGCCCAAAGACATCAATATACTGGCGACCACAATGTCAATCACCAAAAACGGAATAAAAATCATGAAGCCAATTTGAAAGGCTGACTTTAATTCGCTGATGACAAAAGCAGGCACCAAAACGCGCATGGGTGCCTGTAGCGCTGTGGTGCCTGGTGTTAGCTTGCCGAGTTTCAAAAACAAAGCCAAATCAGATTGACGTGTTTGTTTGCTCATGAATTGGCGCATGGGTTCTTCGGCTTTCACGATGGCTTGTTCAAAAGGCATGGCATTGGTGCTATAGGGCAAGTAGGCTTCGCTATAGACGCGGTCAAGGGTGGGACCCATCACAAACAGGGTTAAAAACAAGGACAAACCTACCACCACCTGATTCGGGGGTACGGCTTGTGTTCCAAGTGCTTGTCGCATCAATGATAAAACGATAACGATACGTGTAAAACCCGTCATCATCAACAAAATGGCAGGCAAAAAAGACAGCGCTGTAAAAAAAAGCAGCGTTTGAACAGGGACAGAAAAACTGGTGTTGGCGCCGCCGGTGCCAATCAACAGGGGCAGACTTGCTTGCGCCCACGCACCCCTGTGAAGGGTCAGCAGTATCCCCGCCGAAAACGCCAGACCGAGCCGGTGATGCCATCTAACAACGAACAAACTCATGATATAAAAAGTTATTCAGGACGAAACACAGGCTGGTTCGTCTTGGGAAAGCGCTGTTTGCAGGTGATGGTCAAATGTCACAGGTGTGCTGTGCAAACAAGTGATGGTCTGCGGTGTCACACCCAGAGTGAGCCAGGTGCGATTGTTTTGTGGGCCAACCTCTACCGTCACCACCCGCTGCTGCGGACCCACCCCCACCGCAGACACAATGCGATTGGCCCCGACTGTGGCAGTGTTCAGGCCGGCAACACGCCGTTGCAGCCACTTCAAAGCCAAGGGTAAAAGCCCCAAAACCAGGATCAACAGAACAATCGGAAACCAGGCTTGCAACATGGTGAAGGTTTTTCCAGAAAACCTATCCGCCTTTGCTGACACGACGCAAGCGCTCTGATGGTGTGACAACGTCGGTCAAGCGAATGCCAAACTTGTCATTGACCACCACTACCTCACCTTGCGCAATCAGATAGCCATTGACCAAAACGTCCATCGGCTCACCTGCCAAAGCATCAAGCTCAACCACAGAACCTTGTCCCAATTGCAAGATATGCTTGATGGGTACTTTAGTGCGACCGAGTTCAACCGACAGTTGAACAGGAATATCAAGTACCCTGTTGATGTCGTTGATGGGTACATCAGTTCCTCCTGATGAAAATGACCTTGGATGCTCACTTGACAACACCCCACCAGAGTCACTCACACTGGTGCTGGTCTCTGCACTTTTTTGCTCCATCAACGCTTCAGCCCAATCGTCCATTGCGTCATCTTCGGGGGATTTATCATTCATTGCGTTCACCTTTCCAGTTGGTGTCATTACTTCTTAAACATTTGTCAATTTTGAGCGCATATTTGGCATTATGAGTTCCGTATTGGCATTCAAAAATAGGGACTCCGTCGATTTTGGCCTGAATACGAGGTTTGCGATCAAGCTCAATAAAGTCCCCTTTCTTCATGGCCAACAATTGCTCCACAGTGGTATCGGCGTGCGCAAGTTCTGCCACCAAAACCACAGGCGCAGCCTGAATCTCTTGGGTGAGCACGTTCACCCAGCGTTTGTCAACCTCAATTGAATCACCTTGCGTGGATGAATACAGCACGTCACGGATGGGTTCCAGCGT
>CAIXMC010000427.1 GCA_903920405.1 uncultured beta proteobacterium | reverse complement strand
GCAATCGGTGTTGGCGCTTGAACCCCAGGTGATGGCTTGGGCGCAAGACTTTGCGGCCAAGGAAAACGCACTGTTTTTAGGCCGGGGTCTGCACTACCCCATTGCGCTTGAAGGTGCTCTGAAGCTCAAGGAAATCAGCTACATCCACGCCGAAGCCTACCCTGCAGGAGAACTCAAACACGGTCCGCTGGCTTTGGTCACCAGTGCCATGCCCGTGGTCACAGTAGCCCCCAACGACGCGCTGCTGGAAAAACTCAAGAGCAATATGCACGAGGTGCGTGCGCGTGGAGGTGTGTTGTATGTGTTGGCCGATGCCGATTCGCACATTGAAAGCGCCGAAGGTTTGCATGTGATTCGTATGCCCGAACATTACGGCGCACTTTCACCTTTGCTCCATGTGATGCCACTGCAATTGCTGGCCTACCACACGGCGTGTGCGCGGGGTACCGATGTCGATAAGCCACGCAATTTAGCCAAGAGCGTGACGGTGGAATAACACCCCACGGGCAGGATATGAAAAATATCGTTATTTTGATCTCGGGCAATGGCTCCAACATGGCGGCCATTGTGCAAACTGCCCACCTTGAACATTGGGCTACCCAGTGGGATGTGCATGTGGCCGCTGTCATCAGCAACAAGACAGATGCCAAAGGTTTGGATTTTGCCCGTTCGCATGGCATTGCCACTGAAGTGGTGAACCACAAGGCTTATGCAAATCGTGAAAATTTTGACGCGGCCATTGTGCAACACATCGACAAGTTTGAAGATGCCAACCACCCCGCGCTGGTGGTACTGGCTGGCTTCATGCGCATTTTGACCCCCAACTTTGTGAACCGCTACGCCGGCCGTTTGGTCAATATTCACCCCTCACTGTTGCCGGCTTTTCCTGGTTTGCACACGCACCAGCGTGCATTGGAGGCGGGCTGCAAAGTGGCTGGAGCCACGGTGCATCTGGTCACGCCAGAACTTGACCATGGCCCCATTCTGGCGCAAGCCTGTGTGCCTGTGTTGCCAGACGATACTGCTGACACACTTGCAACAAGGGTGCTGACCCAGGAGCATTTGATTTACCCTCGGGCAATTGCAAAATTGCTGCAAATTTCATAGCTACAAACGCTTATTCCATGCGCCCTACAGCCATTTTTGTTACACAAGAAGTGCATTGACCCGTTTGACATACATGGCAGGATCGTCGGGCAAACCGCCCTCGGCCAGCAATGCCTGGTCAAACAGAATTTGCGCCAGGTCGTTGAAATGCACTGAGCCTTCGAGCTTTTTCACCAAGGGGTGTTCGGCATTCACTTCAAGTACGGGTTTGACATTGGGGGCAGTCTGACCAGCTTGTTTGAGCATGCGTGCGAGTTGTGTGCTCATGCCGTTGTCTTGCACGACCAGACATGCGGGTGAATCCACCAGCCGTGTGGTCACACGAACGTCTTCAGCTTTGTCTTTCAAAGCTTCTTTCAGCTTGGCTAGCAACGGTTTGAAAGATTCGGCGGCTTCTTCGGCTGCTTTTTTCTCGGTCTCGTCTTGCAATTTGCCTAAATCGACCGCGCCTTTGGCCACGCTTTGCAGTGGTGTGCCGTCAAACTCATGCACATAGTTCAGCGCCCATTCATCGACACGGTCGGTCATCAAAAGCACTTCAATGCCTTTTTTCTTGAACACTTCCAATTGGGGGCTGTTTTTGGCAGCGGGCAAAGTGTCAGCGGTGATGTAATAAATAGCTTCCTGGCCGTCTTTCATGCGGGCTTTGTAGTCAGCAAAACTCACACTGACCGTGTCAGTGGTGCTGCTGGCAAAACGCAGTAATTTGGCAATGCGGTCTTTGTTGGCGTAGTCTTCACCCAAACCTTCTTTAAGAACTGCACCAAATTCCTGGTAGAACTTGGTGTATTTTCCGGCCTGTGCTTTGTCTTGTGCCGTCACAACATCGGTCACGTCGTTCGCATCAGACTCTTTTTTGCACTCGCAGGATTCATCGCAAGCTGCGCCGTCTTTGGTGCATTCTGTGGCGGACAGTTTGTCATTTTTGGCCAAATCTTCCAGCATACCCAGCACACGCTTGGTGCAGCCTTCGCGAATGGCTTTCACGTCGCGGCTTTCTTGCAACAGTTCGCGGCTGACGTTCAGTGGCAGATCGCTGGAGTCCACCACGCCCTTGACAAAGCGCAAATAAGTGGGCAGCAGTGCATTGGCATCGTCCATGATGAACACGCGCTTCACATACAGCTTGACCCCTGCCGATTTGTCGCGGTTGTACAAATCAAACGGTGCTTTGGACGGAACATAAAGCAACTGGGTGTATTCTGTGCTGCCTTCAACGCGGTTATGGGTGTAGGCCAGCGGCACTTCAAAATCATGGCTGATTTGTTTGTAAAACTCGTTGTATTGCTCAGAGGTAATGTCTTTTTTGGCACGCGCCCAGATGGCGTTGGCTTTGTTGACAGTTTCCCAGTCACCGGTTTTGACCATGGCACCAGGTTGACGCCCCCCTTTTTCGTCGTTGGGATTAATCAGTTCGCCATCTTTCCATTCTTCTTTTTCCATCAAAATGGGCAGGCTGATGTGGTCGGAGTATTTGCTGATGGTGCTCTTGATTTTCCAGTTGTTGGTGTAGTCCAGAGCATCTTCTCGCAAATGCAGGGTGACGCTGGTGCCTCGCTTTTGGCGCTCCATGGTTTCCACTTCAAAGTTACCAGCACCGCCGCTGACCCAGCGAACACCCTCGGCGGGAGTTAAACCCGCACGGCGAGTTTCAACGGTGATTTTGTCAGCCACGATAAAGCCGGAATAGAAACCCACGCCAAACTGCCCAATGAGCTGGCCCTGTTGCGACGCGCTGGCTTTTTGGTCGCCTGTGAGCTTGCTCATAAAGTCTTTGGTACCGCTCTTGGCGATGGTGCCTAAGTGTTCCACTGCCTCCTGCTCGCTCATGCCCACGCCGTTATCGGTGATGGTGAGCGTTTTGGCATCCTTGTCAAACGTAACGCGCACTTCCAGATTGGGAGCATCTTCGTAAAAAGCGGTGTTATTGATGGCTTCAAAACGCAGTTTGTCGCAGGCATCGGATGCGTTGGAGATTAACTCTCGCAAAAAAATCTCTTTGTTGGAGTACAACGAATGGGTCACCAAATACAGCAGTTGTGCAACTTCGGCTTGAAAGGAAAGGGTTTGTTTATTCATGGTTGGATTGAAGTGGAATGAAATGCAGTACAGGACGATCCTGTATTGACCGCCGTAGTTGGGGACGAATCCCTGCATTTCAAGGGAAGAAATGGCTGGATGGGGACAAAAATTTCAGGCAAACGGAATAATTATGGGTCTAAAACCGTACAATCGCCCCTTTTTGGGATATGGTCAACAACAAGTTCCGTATTTGGCCGTCAGAGTTGGATGCCGTGCCAGGCGCAAATCGCGCAGTGTGACCCAGCCACATAAGCGATTTGTAACGACGCAGTGCGCCCAAATCTGACGAGCCAAATGCGGAACTTATTATTGACCATATCCTTAGCAAGCGCGACAGCAGCACCTCCGAACGAGGCCACACGGTGAGTTTCATTTTTCACCCGGCCCATTGACCGCCAGGACTGCACGCCAACTGTTCGCCCGCCCTCTTGCTTGTTTTGGGTTACATCCCTGTCATCTGCATCTGACGCTGTGCATTGTTTAGGATATGGTCAACAATAAGTTGTGCATTTGGCCGTTAGAGTTGGGATGCAATGCCAGGCACAAATCGTGCGGTGTGGCCCAGCCACATAAGCGATTTGTAACGACGCAGTGCGCCCAAATCTGACGAGCCAAATGCACAACTTATTATTGACCATATCCTTAGTGTTCACAAAATCCGATGTTCAAATTTTCAAGGTTTCACTATGTCTGCTAAAAAGCCCACGAAAGTGACTGCCCCCGATGTGGTGGTGAGTGTCGATACAACACCGTCCGATGTTCATGCTGATGGCGCAGCAAAGCGACCAGTTCTTGTCGCCAAAACAAAAAAGCACAGGGCTGCGGTTGTACCAGAACCATCAAACACCCTCGGTGTGCCTGTTATTAAGAAAAAAAACCGCAGCATCAAGGTGATCGCACCAGACAGTGCGCCTGCAAGCGAACCTGCAAAGGTGTTTTTGGCGCCTGCCAGCGCACCTGCAAAGGTGCTTTTGGTGCCTGCCTCCGGCCCTGCACCTATTAAACGTATTAAACGTATTAAACCTATAGAATCCATAGAACCTATTGAATCCATTGAATCTATTGTCGTGTCTAACGTAGCGGTCGAGGTCGTCGATGATCCTGTTGCTGAATCCCCCGATGCAGCTTCCGAAAAAATCAAACCGCTTCGCATGAAAATCAGCAAGGCTAAAGAGCGTGCCTTGATGAAAGAATTTGGTCTTGATGAGACTGTTTTGTCTGAAGAAGACCTGATCAAACGTCGCATGCGTCTGAAAGCCTTGATCAAACTGGGCAAAACCCGTGGCTATCTGACCCACGGCGAAATATCTGACCATCTGCCCGACAAGCTCATTGATGCTGAAACCCTCGAAGTTGTGATTTCCATGCTCAACGACATGGGCGTGGCAGTCTATGAAAATACACCCGACACTGAAACTTTGCTCCTTAACCAAAATGGCCCGACAGCAGCCACAGAAGAAGAGGCCGAGGAAGAAGCCGAGGCTGCACTGAGCACAGTTGACAGTGAATTTGGCCGCACAACAGACCCTGTTCGCATGTACATGCGTGAAATGGGTACAGTGGAGCTTCTCACGCGTGAAGGTGAAATTGAAATTGCCAAACGCATTGAAGGTGGTTTGATGGCGATGATGGAAGCCATTTCAGCTTCACCTGCCAGCATTGTTGAAATTTTGCAATTGGGTGAAGAAATTCGTGCTGACAAGGTGGTCATCACCACCATTGTGGATGGCTTTACCAATCCCAACGAAGCCGATGATTACGTGGCCGAAGAAGATTTTGATGAATTTGATGCCGAGGATGACGACGACGGCCAGGGCGGTTCCAAGGCACTGACCAAAAAGCTGGAAGAACTGAAGGTCGAAGCCATGAGTCGCTTTGATCGCTTGCGAGATTTGCACGGAAAAATCCTTGCCATTCACGCCAAAGAAGGTTATGGAACGCCTCATTACGTTAAAACACAAAAAGCCTTGTCTGAGGAACTGATGTCCATCCGCTTTACTGCCAAATCCATCGAAAAATTGTGCAGCATGGTGCGTTCTCAAGTCGATGATGTACGTAAAAAAGAGCGTGAGCTTCGCCGCATCATTGTTGATAAATGTGGCTACCCCCTCGTTCATTTCATTGCCGAGTTCAGTGGTCGCGACAAGCATCACAACAGGGTGGTTAGTCACCTGCTTGATCGGCAATGGATTGAAAAACAGGCTGCCGCAGGCAAACCCTGGAGCGCGACCATGAGTCGCCATATTCCGCCCGTGCAAGAGTTGCAGCAGCGCCTCTTGGACCTGCAGACCAAAGTAGTGGTGCCACTGGACCAGCTTAAAGACATCAACAAGCGCATGAACGATGGCGAATATGCTTCGCGTGCAGCCAAAAAAGAAATGATTGAGGCCAATTTGCGCTTGGTGATCTCGATTGCCAAAAAATACACCAACCGTGGTCTGCAATTTCTTGACCTGATTCAAGAGGGCAACATTGGGTTGATGAAAGCTGTTGATAAATTTGAATACCGTCGCGGCTACAAATTTTCAACCTACGCCACTTGGTGGATTCGCCAGGCCATTACCCGCAGCATTGCCGACCAGGCACGCACCATCCGCATTCCGGTTCACATGATTGAAACCATCAACAAAATGAACCGCTATAGCCGCCAGCACTTGCAGGAATTTGGCTATGAACCCGATGCATCGGTGTTGGCTGAACGCATGGAAATTCCAGAGGACAAAATTCGCAAAATCATGAAAATCGCCAAAGAACCGATTTCCATGGAAACTCCGATTGGTGACGATGACGATAGCCACCTTGGCGATTTCATTGAAGATGGCGCCAATACCGCCCCTGTAGAAGCTGCCATGCAAGGGGGGCTTCGCGATGTGGTGAAGGACATTCTTGACAGCTTGACCCCGCGTGAGGCCAAGGTCTTGCGCATGCGTTATGGCATTGAAATGACCAACGACCACACGCTTGAAGAAGTCTGCAAACAGTTTGATGTCAGCCGTGAACGCATTCGCCAGGTAGAGGCCAAGGCTTTGCGCAAACTCAAGCACCCCAGCCGATCAGACAAGCTGCGCAGTTTTACGGACAACATTTGAACCAGTTTGCTACTATTTAGATAGCTACTAACGTATGCTGGGCGTGCGTTACAAGGCAAAAAGGCTTGTAACTTTACCCCACATCATCCGTCGTGCAAACCCAACCGGTAGAGCCGTGCATACAGGCCATTCGTCTGCATGAGCGTGGTGTGATTGCCCATTTCAGCAATGCGGCCATGGTCAAGCACCACAATGCGATCGGCATGATGCACCGTCGAAAGTCGGTGCGCTATCACCAGCGTGGTGCGGTCTTTCATGAGCCTGTCCAGAGCTTCTTGCACACTGCGTTCTGACTCTGTGTCCAGCGCTGAGGTGGCCTCGTCCAAAATCAGGATGGGTGCATTTTTATAAAGTGCCCGTGCAATCGCCAAACGCTGCCGCTGCCCCCCTGAAAGTTGCGTGGCATTGTGCCCAACAAGTGTGTCAATGCCTCGCGGCAACGACTGCACGAACCCAGCCAGGTTGGCAGAGGTCAGGCACTGCATGACGCGATCTCGATCCAAGCCTAAGCCCAATGCCACATTGACCGCCACGCTGTCGTTCATCATCACCACCTGCTGGCTCACCAATGAAAACTGCGCACGCAAGGCCGGCAATTGCCAGTCTTGCAGATCATGATCATCTAGGCAAACGTGGCCAGATTGCACATCGACAAAGCGAGTCAGCACATTGATGAGTGTTGTTTTCCCAGAACCTGATGCACCCACAAGCGCGACCGTTTCGCCAGGGTGAATGATTAAATGATGAATACTCAAAGCAGGCTCTAACGCTGATGGGTAGTGCACGATCAGCTCTGAAAAAGTGAGCAATCCTGTAGCGCGAGACTTGGCAAACTGACCGCTCGATTCATCGTGAGTGTGTTCAATCAAAGCCAGCGCACGCTCCAAAGACACCAAACCTCGGGTGATAGGGGCAAACACCTCCGAGAGCTGACGCACCGGCGCAATGATCATCAACATGGCCGTCACAAAAGCCACAAAACCGCCCACCGACGTGCTGCTGCTGGCGCTTTGAACCAAGGCTACCGAAATAACTGCCGAGAGTGCTATCGCGGCAAGCATTTGTGTCATCGGTGTCATGGCTGCTCCGGCCACAGTGGACTTCATGGCCAAATGACGCAACGATTCGCTCAAATGACCAAATCGCACAGCCTGCGCCGCCTGCGCTGCATACAAGCGAACATCGCGGTGCGCCAGAACATTTTCTTCCACCACATAAGCGAGCTTGTCCGTGGCCTCTTGAGTGGCTTGGGTCAATTTATGGACGCGCACAGTCAAGACTTTCATCACCCACACCACCGCCGGAAACACAGCCGCCACAATCAGTGTGAGCTTCCAGTTCAGGTAAAACAGGTAGGCCGTGAGCGCCAACAAGGTCAATCCGTTGCGTGTCAGGCTCAGCATGGCATTGACCAACATGGCTGCACCATTTTGTACTTCATAAACCACAGTATTGGACAATGAACTTGAACTGTGGGTGGTGAATAGCTTCAATTCAGAAGCCAGAATTTTGGCAAACATGGCCTGACGCATCAACTGCAATCCGTGGTGGGTGATGCGCGTCAAACCAATTTGTGACACATAGCCCGTCAATCCGCGTACGCCAAAGAGCAACAACAGGCATGCAGTCACCAGCCAGATGGGCAACGCACCTTGCTGAAAGCCTTTGTCCAGCAAAGGTTTGAGCAAAGCGGGAATCATAGGCTCGGTCGCAGCCCCCACCACGGCAGTCAGCGCTATCAGTAGCCAGGTGCCAGGCAAGGTTCCAAAATAAGGCACAAAGCGGCGAATGCGTTGTAATACGCTGCCGTGATTCATTATTTATATATCAACAATTTATAATAA
This sequence comes from uncultured beta proteobacterium, assembly GCA_903920405.1. GTDB lineage: Bacteria > Pseudomonadota > Gammaproteobacteria > Burkholderiales > Burkholderiaceae_C > Rhodoferax. The sequence goes on along the minus strand of CAIXMC010000427.1, from coordinate 523 downwards.
ACACACTGAACGGTGAAATTATATGGAAATAGCTGCACTCCAACCCTCTTTCAAGCCAACAGCCAGGTTAAAAATGGGTTTTTTCTTGGTGTGATCCACCCGGTCGGCAACAAAATAGCCGTGCCGTTCAAACTGAAACTTATCGTCTCCGTGAGCTGTTGCCAATGTGGGTTCAAGGATGGCGGTGACCACTTTCAGACTGTTGGAATTGATGTATTCCAGAAAATCTTTCCCGCCCGCGTCAGGCTGAGCCACTGTGAAAAGTCTGTCATACAGTCTGACTTCAGCGGGGATGCCGTCAGCCACGGAAACCCAAGTGATGACACCTTTGACCTTGACGATGTTGCTGCCGGGTGTTCCACTTTTGGTATCTGGCACTAGCTGGGCGTTGATGCAACAAATATGACCCAAGGCATCTTGAGTGGCACCCGTGCATTCAATGACGTGACCATATTTCAGTCGTACCTGGTTACCCGGAAATAATCTGAAAAAGCCTTTGGGGGCATGCTCCTGATAATCGCTG
>CAIXMC010000426.1 GCA_903920405.1 uncultured beta proteobacterium | reverse complement strand
TCACCACCAAACCCGTGGGCAAGGGAACGGGCTTGGGGTTATCGCTGTCTTACAGCATTGTTAAAAAGCACAATGGCCGAATTGAAGTCGCAAGCCAGCCAGGCCATGGGGCCACATTTACCGTGTTTTTACCCATTGCTGCAAGCAGCAGCAGTTCTCAATTTCAAATTTTCAATAACGAAAACACTTTAATTTTTAAATAGGTTGCGAAAAACAGCTTCCAAAACAAGTCCAACAGACTGCTAGTCCATCGTACAGGTCGCAAAATTTGTCCAAATTTCAGCCACGTTCCATTGCCACTACAGGGAGATCTGAATATAAATCAACATAAAAATGTTTACGGATGACTAATTGTCAAAAAATATATTATTATAAATAAAATCAATTGATTAGGTGTTTTTTTGAAAAAAGTTGGAGAGATCTGTCCCAAGAAGATGAGGATCGTATCCTGAGTTTTACTACTTGGTTAGCAGATATTCGCAAGACACCAATTGATCAGTTTTAAAGCAATTTTTTGTTCTATATCATGTATTTATGTTAAATTTATGAATACCAAAACTTTAGTTAGAATGTAACTCACACGAATACATGAGGGTTGCATGCCTCCTCAAGATGGCACAATTTGTGTTCGATTAAACTTTTTAACTCTAGGAGAAACGTATGGTTACCGCCAAGAAAACACCTGCTACCTTGCCGCCTGCAGCGGATGCTGACGCGGTCGCTGCATCAAAGCATTTAGCTGCCAGAAAAGTCCCTGTCAAAGCCGCACAGAAGGAGCCACAACCTGCATCTGCGGCCAAAGATGCCACGACACAGGCCGTTCCAACCCCCGCCGTCACCCTCAGCCCCGAACAACGTCTTCACTATGTCGAGGTCGCCGCCTTTTACATTGCCGAGCGTCGTGGCTTTGTCACTGGCGATCCTGACGATGATTGGTCTGCTGCAGAGGCTGAAGTTGATCGCCTGATTACATCGGGTCACTTTGCTCACTAAATCCAACCCTTGAAAAACTTGATCTTCAAGTTTTTAGTGGTTGGTTTTTGACATTTCGGCTTCCCACTTCCCACTTAAAGCGGGACGAATTGCAATATCAATGGGTTATGTTTGATTCGCTCACGTGGTTTTCTTGGCAGGGGAAGCTCACCCATTTGGCTGATTAGCCATTCAAAGACATCAGGAAACGGCGAGCCAAACAGACGTTCTGCTGCGGCGGCACTGGTTCAGTTTAATTATTCATGCAAGTTATTGATTTTAATAATCAACTTACAATAACTTGTTTTATTCTGTAATGCCGATGTCTTAGCAGTGGATAGGGGTCAAATCATGGATTTTCACGGTCATCATCACAGTGTGAATTTATGCTAAGCTGTTCAAAACAAATAACTTTTACAAGTAATTGAACTGAACCAGTGCCGTCTGACACATAGAAAGGACGTGTATGGAAAACGAACACGTTGAAGCAGACTATACTACGCCCACGGTTTGAGGGTTATTTTTACAAATCCCACAAAACTTAACCGTTTAGACCCTCTGCGCCTGTTCAGGATTATTGGCACTGTGTGCAGTCCCAACGGTCACTGCGTTCTATACAGATCAACAACCTCCGATCATCGCTATGGACAGTAACGGATAAATTTTCCAAAACAGAGATGGGTGTCTAAACGGTTACCACAAAGCGAAACTTTTCTATAGATAAAGTTGGTGCCCAGGAAGGGACTTGAACCCCCACGAAGTTACTCGCTAGTACCTGAAACTAGTGCGTCTACCAATTCCGCCACCTGGGCCATCTCAGGAAAGTCGGTCATTCTATCAAAACTATCATAACGACGAACGTCATGCAAGATGATATTGAAGGTGTGGTGCTTGGTCACCGCGATGGGCATGGGTTTGTCATTCGTGACGACGGCAAAAGTGATATTTTTCTGTCGCCCCGTGAAATGGGATGTGTCTTGCACAAAGACCGCGTCAAAGTGCGTATTTCACACGAGGGTCGCAAGGGGCGACCTGAGGGTCAGATTATTGACATTGTGGAGCGTAGCCAGCAGTCCATCATTGGCGTTTTGCTGCATGAAAATGGCGTATGGATAGTGAGACCACAAGACAAACGCTACGGCCAGGATGTGTTGATTTCACAATCGGATGTGAGCCAGGCAGCAGAAGGACAAGTGGTCAATGTTGAATTGACCGATAAACCAGTATTGTTTGGCCCGCCCATTGGGCGCATTAAGGAAATTTTGGGGAGTATGGATGACCCCGGCATGGAAATTGAGATTGCAGTCCGCAAATATAACGTGCCGTACCAATTTTCTGATGCCTGCATTGCGTTGGCGCACACACTGCCAGACAAGGTAACATCGCCAGATAAACAGCAACGTATTGATTTGACAGACATTCCATTTGTCACCATTGACGGTGAAGATGCGCGTGACTTTGATGATGCTGTCTATTGTGAGCCTACAGTGTCGGGCACAGGTCAAACCACGCTAAATAACTGGCGTTTGCTGGTGGCCATTGCCGATGTGAGTCACTATGTAGAAAACGGATCAGCCATTGACTTGGATGCCTATGAACGCGCCACCAGTGTTTATTTTCCAAGGCGCGTCATTCCCATGTTGCCCGAAACGCTTTCCAACAGTCTGTGTTCATTGAAACCCCAGGTGGAACGTTTGTGCATGGTATGCGATATGGTCATCAGTTCTGAAGGTGTGATCAGTGCCTATCAGTTCTATGCTGCGGTGATATGGAGTCACGCCCGCCTGACCTACACGCAAGTTGCAGCCATGTTGTCCAACGCGCCTAATGCCCAAGGCTTTACCCATCCTGAACGTCAGGGCGATTTGATTCATCTGCACCGGGTGTATCAAGCCTTGCTCAAGTCACGCAGGCAACGAGGCGCCATCGATCTTGACACCATAGAGACCCAAATCGTTTGTGATGCCAACGGGCATATTGAAAAAATCATGCCAAAAACGCGCAATGATGCACACAAATTGATTGAAGAGGCTATGCTTGCAGCCAACGTGTGTAGCGCTAACTTCATAGCACATCACAAATATACAGCTTTATACCGGGTGCATGATGAGCCGACACCCGAAAAAGTGGAAATTTTGCGCAACTACCTGAAATCATCAGGTGTGTCTGCCAATATCTGTGCCAACCCTACACCGGCTGATTTTCAGGTCATTGCCAATGCCACTGAAAACCGCCCTGACGCACAGCAAATCCACACCATGTTGTTGCGCACCATGCAGCAGGCCGTTTATACCCCCTGCAATACGGGGCACTTTGGGTTAGCTTTGGAGGCTTACACGCACTTTACCAGTCCCATTCGGCGTTACCCCGACTTGCTGGTGCATCGTGTCATCAAGGCCATTTTGGCCAAGAAAAAATACCATTTACCCGTTTTACCCACGCCAGGTGAGGCCCACGCCAGACTTTTCAAACGGCTGCAAAATAACACAGCAAAATCTAGTCAGAGCACACGCAAACCCAGTGCCGAAATCTCAGCATGGCAAGCCGCAGGTTTACATTGCAGTACCCAAGAGCGCCGCGCCGATGAGGCCAGTCGGGATGTCGATGCTTGGCTCAAATGCAAATATATACATGGACACTTAGGCGAAGAATTTGCCGGCGTAGTCAGTACAGTCACATCTTTTGGTTTGTTTGTCACACTGAATGACTTGTACATTGAAGGCTTGGTGCATATCACTGAACTCGGTGGAGACTATTTCCAGTTTGACGAAATGCGACTCGTTCTTCGTGGTGAGCGCACCGGAATAAGTTACGCTATTGGTACTCAGGTTGTAGTCCAGGTTAGCCAGGTAGACATAGATAGTCGGCGCATTGATTTTCGATTGATGTCGAAAGTTACACTCAATGCGCAAAAGTCGGGTTGGCGCGCCCGTTTTAAGTCGGTCGGCTTATTAACACCCTCTGTTGAATCGTCCACTCCTGCTGCGGGGAGCGATGCACAGTGATCGCCAGGACTGCCTGCCGCGTTGTCACATTTACCCAGACGCGCCGCCAGTAGCCCATTCGGGCGCGTTCAACTGAGGAATCTAGCAGCCTGTCGGACTTGATTGGTAAGTTATTGATTTATAAAAATAATTATAAATTTACACAATTGAGAAAATCCTTAAAAATCAATTTGTTATACCTTCAAGTCCGACAGGCTGCTAGGATGAATGACAATTAGGATATGGTCAATAATAAGTTCCGCATTTGGCTCGTCAGATTTGGGCGCACTGCGTCGTTACAAATCGCTTATGTGG
>CAIXMC010000425.1 GCA_903920405.1 uncultured beta proteobacterium | reverse complement strand
TGCATTTCTATGTTGAAGTGCTGCCCTTTGGTGTCCCTGGCCAAAATGTCAAGCACGATGAATTTGCCCGTGATGTCTTCGGGTGTGATGGTGGGGTTCAAAATCTCGATGGACTCAATGGGAACTTCTTCGGTGCGCACCGCATTGATGAGTGCAATGAGCAGCGTCGGTGCCATTACAAACAGTTTCTTGAAGATGAAATCGTTTTTGGGGTCAAGCATTGGGGTGGTGTTGGGTGTGAACATGGTGGTTTCTAAGTCAAAGTATATCAGTTCTTTATCATTAGATAACACTGGAAACCTATAAGAAGTTGTATAAAAACAACATGTTGGAATAATTACATAATAGGTTTTAAATAGCAACTAATGATAAATAACTTATATGCTTTGACTTACTGGGTTCAAAAAATTACAAAGCAACGCTGCCACCGTGGGTGCTATTGGCATCACTGGCATTTTGACCCATTGTATAAATCAGCTTTCTTGGCTTATGAATTGCAATATGAGCTTCACCCCTGTCTGCATACCAATCCAGTGTTTCAAAATGATCGGCTTGGTAATGGTTCATATCATCGGCTTGAGTTTTGTTGTGCCAACGGTTGACATATATTTTTCTGTTGTTTTGAATATGGTTATGTCGGCCAATGCTTTTGCTTTGGTGGTGAATGACTGTGGAATTTGCACTGTACCAGCATACTCGTTTTCCCATGTTCATTTTCAAACATAAATCAATATCTTCTTGCCCATTAATATAGATGGGGTCAAACCCCTTGTGTTTTATAAAATCTTCCACGCGCAGTGCCATGCATGCCCCCGTGATTGCCTGAAAAGACCTGCTGCGATCTGCAAACGTGTCGGGTTTCATGCCTGCATAGATGGGATATCCCAAAATGCTCTTATTTGAAAATACCACGCCCATACATTGAATGGTGCCATCGGGGTATAACAATTTGGGTTGCACGGCTGATATGTCAGAGCGTAACAGGGGTTCTAACAGAGGTTTTAGCCAATTGGCCGTGACGTGGGTGTCGTTATTCAAAAAAATAAGATTTTGGCCGCTGCTTTCTGCAAAGCCCAGGTTGCAGCCCAGTGCAAAGTTAAGGTTTTCCATCTGGCGCACCAGGTGCAGGTTGCGGTGTTGTTCTAAGAGTTGGCGCAATTTTTGCCGAGTGGGTGCGTCACTGCCGTTATCCACTATCACCAGTTCAAATTCTGTGGGGTCTGTGTATTGGTAGATGGAGTCAACACAGGCCAGAGTCAATTCGATTTGGTTAAAGACAGGGATGACGATGGACACCATTTTGCCGTTGCGCGGTTTGGTGGCTTGTGCTGCCCAGTCAATCAGCGCAGTGTTGAGCGCGCGGTAGCGAAAGTTGGGGGCTTCTTGGGTTTCCTGCTCTTTTGTGGGGCGCAGTTGTAGCCCCGCCTGTGCGCCTTTGGTGAGGTAGTGAAGGAAAGGGTCACGGCCACTGGTCAGTTTGTCGGCATGGCGCTGGGTGTAAAAGGTGGCATCAAAATCTGGGTGTGGTGTTTGGTTTTGAAAACGGCCTATCAGCAGGTAGTGGCTGAACAGGTCAAGGGCTTGGTGACAGAGCGATGGATTTTGTGAGAGGTAATGTTCGCTGTCAAACAGGCCGCTGTCGGTGATGCGCTGGCGGTCTGTTTGCAGTTTGGCGTGTTGTGATGCCAATGTGCCAATGTTGGCTTGGCCTATATTCATGCCGGGGGCAACGCGCTGAAATGCGTGTGTGTGGGTGTAGGCATGAATCAGACCTGTGTGACCCTTTTGCAATGCGGGCAGTAAGCCTATCAAGCGTTCTATGGCGTGAACCAGTTGACCATCTTTTTGGTAATCTGGGGTGATTTTTGAGCGGATGAACACCAGGTTATCAGCAAATTTTTTCAGTGTTTGTGGGCGTATCCAAAACATGCTACCGGCAAAAAAACCCCAATCTACATCCGGCAAATCAACGCCCTGTATTTGCATCAACAGGTCATGAATGGCGGGTTCATTGCTCAACATCAATCGACGTGCGGATTGGTAGAGGGTGGCAGGGCCTGCCAGTTGCATATTGGGGTGTTTTGCAAAGGCGTTGGCTGTTTGGGTGAAGATGGCATCGCTGCCTACCATGGCATCCAACATGGCGTATCGCCAATGGGCTGCCAGGTCGCAATCCCCTTTTTTGGTATGCAGCTTGCACACGGCGGTGTAGCCTTGTTCAATTAAGAAAGGAATAAGGCTTAGAAAAGGAAGCAGGTCCATTCCCAGGTTGGGCTGTACGGTGATGCGGGCATGGGGAAAACTGGCGGTGATGGCGGGGCTTACCAGCGGCGCTTGTTCGGTTGTGGTGGTGATGAGCAGGTCAAACGGGTGGCTGATGGCTGTCAGGCGTTGTGCTATTTCAGGCCAGAGTTCGGGGTAGTAAACGTGGGCCACCACGGCAATTTTGGGCGTGGGGGTTGGCTGGTTCGTGGGGATGGCCTGAGGGTGGTGAAGTGGTAGCAGACTGCAAAGCAGGGTGCTGACAGGTGTCAGTTTGACAGGCAGTTGGGCTGCGCATGAGGGGGGACTGGGTGGCTTGCAACAGTGGAGGGCTATTGGCTGCAAAACTGAGTTCATTTTGAAAATAGCGATCACCAGTGTCTTGCAGGTGCTGGGCTGTTGAGGGGTTGTCTAGCACTTGTGTTAGTTGTGTTGCCAGTGTGTCTTTCTGTGTGGGCAGGATGGCACCGACAAGAAAAGCATCCATCAGGGCGGGGGTGGGCGTACACAGCACGGGGATGCGCATGGCTAAAGCATCGCCTAATTGGGCTGGGTCATGGTAGGGCGATGTTGGGCGGGCGGGGTCTTGCAGCAACAGGCAAACATCGGCCATCGCCATCACGGCTGGCACTGTTTCAATGGGCTGGGTGGGGATAAAAATGCAATGGATACCGTGGATGGCTTGCAGCTTGTCTTGGGTTGCAGGGTCTGCCCCATTGCCAACGATAACCAAGATAATCTCAGGGCGCTGTAGGGTGGCAATAACTTGGGCGGTTTCCATCAGGCACTTGTTTTGTGGGGGCGTGTTAAAAAACAGCACTACTTTTTTGTTTTGGGGTATGCCAAATTGTTCACGGCAGGTGCGTTTTTGGTCTGGGGTGGGGTGAAGCTGTTGTTCATTTCGCGCATGAAGAATAAGGCTGCCACCGTAGCGCACTTGCAAAGGTGTGTTGGCCACCGAGATGCCGTCAAATGCTGTGATCAGGCCAACGGCGATGCGCGTCCAGTCTTTGCCACACAGGTCTGACAGTGCTGGCAACTGGCCGTGTTGCTGGAGGTAATCTTCAATGCTGATGGGAGTTTGTGTTTCCCATTCGTTGTCGTCGTCAATATCGACGAGTACTCTGGCGTTCCAGATCAGTTGGTACAAAATGCCAAAAAAGAGGTTGGGTGCGCGGGGTTGTGACAGGTGAACGATGTCATAGGGGTGCGCCGCTATCAGTTGGATGGCTTGTTCCAAAAAGCGACTTTCGTCTTCAACGATAAATGTGTGTTTGGCAATGGTTGTGTTGCGGATAGGTTCCCAGATTTCCCTGCCCCATTGGGGAAATATGCAGCCGATGATTTCTACGTCAGCAAAGGTTTGGTAGAGCGTGGCTAGGGTGTGGACGCGGTCTGCTACGTGGTGAGACAGTTCCCAACCGCAGACTGCTACTTTTTGTGAGGCTGCGTTTTGTCGGCCGGCGTTGTGTTTGTTTCTGGCACGCTCGATGTTGCTGATGATGATTTTGCCCAAGCCTGGCGTGGCGATGAGTGTCTGGCAAAAGTGCTGGATGGCTTGGGCGTAGTGACCGCTGCGCAGTGCTTCGTTGCCTTGGGAGAGGTGTGTCTTTTCCCGGGGGGTCATGGGTGTGGGAAGGGCTGGAGGCTTGAAATGATGCGCTGTTGTGTAGGGCGCATTGTCAGGTATTTTTTGATGCTGGTAAACAGGGCGTGTGTTGGGGTGCGATTCAAAGTGATGTGGAGCAACAAAAAACGGCTTCCCACTTAGGATATGGTCAATAATAAGTTCCGCATTTGGCTCGTCAGATTTGGGCGCACTGCGTCGTTACAAATCGCTTATGTGGCTGGGCCACACCGCACGATTTGCGCCTAGCATTGCATCCCAACTCTGACGGCCAAATGCGGAACTTATTGTTGACCATATCCTAAGGATCACCTTCATGTTGAGCAGGTTGTGGGTGATGCATCCGTTACCGAATTTTAAGGAATAGGGCATATTGAACTGTGTGTTAACAACACAGTGATAGCCTGGGTCTTGAAGCAACTCCAGACACCCTGATGCCGTGCGTTCACCCAGGCATTCCAAGGCATGGTCTGGTGGTACGTAGAGTCCGTTTGTCATCCTGAATCGTTATAAAAATTGATGTTTGACATGCCATTTTGGAATTAAATGTTTGATAGATATGCGTGAATTAATATGAAATTTATAGTAAGAGACGTGCCGCCGCGCATGGTTTGGGAATTGGAACAGTCCGGTCTGCATCCCCTGCTGGCGCAACTTTACGCATCCCGAGGCATTCAACAGTTGCAAGAGATGGATACAGCCCTCTCGCATTTGATGTTGCCTTCAACCATGAAAGGCGCCGCCGAGGCTGCCCAATTGCTGGCTGATGCCATAGCCACCGATCAAAAAATTTGCATCGTGGCCGACTACGACTGCGACGGTGCCACGGCATGTGCTGTGGGCGTGCGTGGCTTGCGTTTGCTCGGTGCAAGACATGTCGATTACATCGTGCCAGACAGGGTACAAGACGGCTATGGTTTGACCCCCCCGATTTCTGCGCGTGTCAAAGCGTCTGGTGCTGATGTGCTGGTGACCGTTGACAACGGCATTGCCAGTTTTGAAGGTGTGGCAGCAGCGCGTGCATTGGGACTGAAAGTGCTGGTGACAGACCACCACCTGTGTGCTTGCATTGATGATCAAGTCGCCTTGCCCAAGGCTAATGTGATTGTGAATCCCAACCAGCCGGGCTGTCCTTTTGCCAGTAAATTTATCGCGGGTGTGGGTGTGATGTTTTATGTACTGCTGGCGCTGCGTGCCGAGTTACGCACACGCCATATTTTTAGTCAGACAGATGGGCTACAGCAAGATGCATCTGTTTGTCAGCCCAAGCTAGACACCTTATTGCCTCTGGTCGCACTGGGTACAGTGGCTGACATGGTGCGCCTGGATGCCAATAACCGCCGTCTGGTAGCGCAGGGTTTGAAACGGGTCAGATCGCTGGCCATGCCTGTAGGTCTTGCTGCATTGTTTGTCGCGTCGGCGCGTGATGCCAAAATGGCCACTACCTTTGATTTTGGCTTTGCGATAGGCCCGCGCATCAATGCTGCAGGCCGTCTGTCAGATATGACGATTGGTATTGAATGTTTGCTCACAGACGATGCCACGCGGGCACTGGAACTGGCCAAGGAGCTAGACAGCATGAACCGGGAACGCCGCTCCATTGAAGGCCAAATGCGTACACAAGCGCTGGTCGTAGCGGAGGCCCTGTTTGCAAATACGGATGTGCCACCGCCTGCCATTTGCGTGTTTGACCCCAATTTTCACGAAGGCGTGGTCGGTATTGTGGCCTCACGTATCAAAGACAAACTGCACCGTCCTACCTTTGTATTTGCCAGCAGCGGCGCTACAGGTCATGCAGATGAATTGAAAGGCTCAGGCCGATCGATTGCAGGCTTTCACCTGCGAGACGCACTCGACCTGGTGGCAAAACGTTACCCTGGTGTCCTCTTACGCTTTGGGGGTCATGCCATGGCAGCAGGCTGCACAGTCGCTAAAGACCAGTTCAAGACTTTTGAACAAGGTTTGATTGAAGTGGCCAAAGAGTGGCTGGATGCCGTCACCCTGAAGCGCTGTATGGAGACCGATGGTCCCCTGAAACCCGAATATCGCCGTGTTGATCTGGTGGACGCGCTGCACAAGGAAGTGTGGGGACAGGGCTTTGAAGCTCCCACTTTTAGTGAAGAATTTGAGGTGGTATCGCAAAAATTGGTGGCTGAAAAACACCTGTCGCTCAAGCTCAAACATCGGGGCGAGCCTGTGGATGGCATCTGGTTCGGTCACACGCAAAGTGTGCCCGCCCGTGTCAAACTGGCATTTCGATTAGACGCACAAGCCTGGCGTGGCGAGCGCAAAGTGCGATTTTTGGTAGAAGCGGCCGAAGGCGAGTAACGAGTCAGGGGCTATCTGAAAGGACACCGTTTGTGGGATCACTATAATTTTGCCATGTGACTAAGGATATGGTCAATAATAAGTTCCGCATTTTGCTCGTCAGATTTGGGTGCACTGCGTCGTTACAAATCGCTGATGTGGCTGGGCCACACCGCACGATTTGCGCCTGGGATTGCATCTTTAACTCTGACGGCCAAATGCGGAACTTATTGTTGACCATATCCTAAAATACACTCCACTCCTATGAATTACCTCACGCGCATTTGCTTCATCATTGCATGCTTGGTCGCATTGCCCTCTATGGCACAGTGGGTTTGGGTGGATCATGACGGGCGCAAGGTGTTCAGCGACAGAGCACCTCCTTTGGATGTTCCCGAGAAAGACATTCTCAAGCGGTATGGTGCAGTGCGACCCAATACAGACAGCCAAGCTACAGGCAATACAGAGGTTTCACCCCCACAACCCGCTGTGAGTAAACCATTGGGGCTAGACCCCAAACTTGCCGAACGCAAAGCCAAGGCCGATCAGGCAGAAGCAGCCAAACGTCAGGCTGAAAATGCCAAGGTAGCTCAAGCTAAAGCCGAAAACTGCGCTCGCATCAAGTTGGCTCAAGTGAGTTTGCAATCTGGCTCACGCATCAGCCGTATGAACCTTCAGGGTGAAAAAGAATTTATGAATGATGCCGAACGCTCCGCCGAACTCACGCGCATCAATAACATCATGGCGTCAGATTGCCGCTGACTTAGGATATGGTCAATAATAAGTTCCGCATGTGGCTCGTCAGATTTGGGCACACTGCGTCGTTACAAATCGCTTATGTGGCTAGGCCACACTGCGCGATTTGCGCCTAGCATTGCATCCCAACTCTGACGGCCAAAAGCGGAACTTATTGTTGAC